>NZ_NFKG01000040.1:0-20636 GCF_002160275.1 Pseudoflavonifractor sp. An187
AGATGTGTATAAGAGTTCTCCCCTGACTCCGGCTACCCCGTCATCAACACGGAGAAGGGCGGCTTAAAACCCACCTTCTCCCGCTCCTGGCCCGTCCAGGAGGCTCTGCCCCGGGTGAAGTGGCTCCACGGCGGCTTCCGCATCAACGTACTCCCCGGCGACGCTGAGGCAGCGGTGGAGGGGCTCACCCTCCACGACGTGCACCCCTTCGCCCGGGATATCACCGCCCGCACTGGCATCACCTTCACCTGCACCAGCCAGGACGGCTGCACGGTCATCCACGCCAAGGGCGAGGGCAGCCACGCCGCCTGGCCCGAGGGGGGCAACAACGCCGTCACCGGCCTCATCGCTCTGCTGTGCGCCCTGCCTCTGGCCGAGGGTCCCTGCAAGGAGGCCCTGAACCAGCTCAACACCCTGCTTCCCCACGGGGATTACCATGGGCGGGCCCTGGGCATCGCCCAGTCCGAGCCCATCGCCGGAGATTTGACCGTGGCTTTCACCCTGCTGGAGGTCACCGAGACCGGACTCACCGGCCGCTTTGACTCCCGGGTGCCCCTGTGCGCCACCCGCGAAAACTGCGAGAACGTGGCCCGGGCCGCTTTTGAACAGAGCGGCTTCACCTTCGAGGGCGAGCAGGAGGAGGCCCACCACACCCCCGCCGACTCTCCCTTCGTGCAGACGCTGCTGAAGCGGTACGAGGAGTACACCGGACAAAAGGGCGAGTGTCTGTCCACCGGCGGCGGCACCTACGTCCACGAGATTCCCGGCGGCGTGGCCTTCGGCTGCACCATGCCCGGGTTTGACACCCACCTCCACGGGGCGGACGAGCGGGTGAAGATTGCCGACCTGATGCTGTCGGCCAAGCTCTTCGCCCACATTATTCTGGACATGTGCGCTGAATAACCTTCTGGGGCCGCTGCACCATGCAGCGGCCCTGTTATTTTTTCGGCACACTGGGAAAAAGTTTTCCCTTCTCTTGTTTCTTTCTTCCAGCCCTCCGGCCTGGTGGGGACGCTTCCCGCTGGGGGTTCCTTTTGCCCGGTCAAAAGGAACCAAAACCCGCTTAGGGCGTTCCCCCCTAAGTACCCCCCTGGGGTACGAGGCTGGCCCTGCGTCAAGACTAGGTTCGGCCCGTCACCCTTGCTGTGGCTCCTGGTACTGCCACCACACCAGGTTACCCTGGGCAACTGGCCCTATAGACAGGCAATTTCCACGTCCGGGCCTATCCTGGAGAAGCGGCGTTCCCGCCGCCGGGAGCCTAGCTTCCGGTCGCTGGGAACAGCGGCTCACCAGGGTAAGGCCCTGGGGATAGAAGAATTGTCTGCCAGAGAAGTAGGTACTTTCTGTAGAAGTTCCACGCCATCCATGTGACCCCACCAGGCCAAGGGCCAAAACAAGGAGAACGCAGGGGCATCCAGTACCGCGGGGTGGATTCCACAAGGCGGGGGAAGGCCCCGCCTTTGGCGATTCTTTCCCCCATTTCTCATCGCTGAGAAATTGGGCCCAGCGGAGCGTCCCCACCGGGGGCGCTGGTTTCCGCCTGAGAAATCGGAGGAGAGCAAGCCCCTCAGGTCAGAGACAAAGAATTGCACCATTCTTCCCTGGCCCTTGTCAGGTGGATGTGGTACAATGAACTTAGATCTGCGGCCCGCTCGTTTGCGGGCCATTGAGGAGGTCATATTATGTTCAACTACTTCTGGTCCCGCAACGCCTCGGTGGGCATGGCGGTGCTCTACATCGCCCTGGGCCTGCCCCTGGTCCTCTTCCCCGCCGCCGTGGGCACCGCCTTTGTGTGGGCTCTGGCCATCGGCTGCGTGGTGTACGCCGTTCCCCACCTCATCCGCTACCTCCAGGGCCGAAAGGTGGGCCAGTCCTTCGGAGGCGACCTGTTTCTCACTGTTTTACCCCTGTTCTTGGCCCTGTTCGCCCTCTTCCGCCCCCATGTGATCCTCTCCTTCCTCCCCTTCGTGCTGGGTGCTCTACTGCTCATGGACGGGGTGGGGAAGCTGCCCCTGATGCTGGCGGCCATCCAGGACCACGCCCCCGGCCTGGCCTTCTGCGTCATCTCCACCCTGGTGCCCCTCATCGTGGGCCTGGTGCTCATCGTCAACCCCTTCCAGGCCGCCCAGATGGTCATCATGGTCTTTGGCATCGGCCTCATTGTGGACGGCATCGGCGACCTCATTACCGCCCTGTCCGCCCGTCACCCCTGATACCTGGAGGTCCCTTTCATGAAATACCACTCCCTGCTCCCCCGGGACCGGGCGGAGCGTCTGAATAAGCGGCTCACCGAAGGCATGATGTCCGCTTTGAAAACCATCCACTCCGCCACCTCCCCCGACTCCATGGACCCCGCCGACCTGAACCGTCAGCGCAGAGGCCAGGAGGTGCTGGGGCGGCTGGCCTCTCCCCCCATCGGCTTTAGCTGGGAGCCCTTTACCCACGAGGCCCTATCCATGGCCTGGGTGCGTCCCGAGCGAGGCCACCAGCGGCGGCGGGTCATCCTCTACTGCCACGGCGGCGGCTACACCAGCGGCAATCTGGGCTACGCCCGGGTGCTGGCGGCCAAACTCTCCGCCGCCACCGGCTGTGAGACCCTGGCCTTCCAGTACCGTCTGGCCCCGGAGCACCCCTACCCCGCAGCCTTAGAGGACGCCCTCACCGCCTGGGACTACCTGATGCACCTGGGGTATGGTGCCCGGGACGTCATCGTGGCGGGGGACTCTGCCGGGGGCAACCTGGCTTTGGAGCTGACCTTGAAGCTGAAGGAGTCCGGTCGGTTCCTGCCCGGGCGGCTGGTGCTCTTCTCCCCCTGGACCGACCTCACCGCCTCCGGGGCGTCCTACCAGAGCGCCCGGGACTTAGACCCCATGCTCACCATGAACTACATCCAGGCGGTGCGCTCCGCCTACGCCCCTCAGACCGACTGGAGCGACCCACACCTGTCCCCCCTGTTTGCCGATCTCCACGGCTTCCCCCCCACCCTCATCCACGTGGGAGAGCGGGAAATCCTCCGGGACGACTCCACCGCCCTGGCCCAAAAGCTGCGGGAGGCGGAGGTCCCCTGTGTCATCCGCACCTGGCCGGACATGTGGCACGTGTTCCAGATGTTCCCCCTGAAAAGCGCCGGGGAGGCCATGGAGCACGTGGCGGATTTTTTACAGCGCTACGACTAAAAAACTCCCCCAGCCGGGGGAGTTTTTTCATAGGTAGAGTTAACCGGAGGTTAATTACTCCGCCCTCCTGTTTAACTATCCGTCCATTGTGCATTTCTCTCAAAATTCGTATAATAAGAGTACAAAAAGCCCAAAAGGGGGTCTCTCTTATGCCCATGCACACCATCATTCAGCAGCAGCGCAAAGCCCTGGGTCTTACCCAGGAGCAGGTGGCCCGCTGCCTCAATGTGTCCACCGCCGCCGTGAGCAAGTGGGAAAACGGCCTCACCAGCCCCGACGTGGGCCTGCTGCCGCCCCTGGCCCGCCTGTTGAAGGTGGACATGAACGCCCTGTTTGAGTTTCACGAGACCCTGTCCCGCCAGGAGATTGGCCTATTTTGCAACCAATTGGCGGGCAAGGCCCCGGAGGAGGCCTTTGCCCTGGCTCAGGACAAGCTGCGGGAATTCCCCCGCGACGAATCCCTGCGCCTGAATGTGGCCCTTCTCCTGGACGGCCTGCTGGTGCAGTCCACCACAGACCACCCGGAGCTGGAGGCCCAGGTCTCCGCCTGGTACACCCAGCTGGGCCAGAGCGAGGACGAGGCCATCCGGGCCAGCGCCAACTCCATGCAGGTCAACCGCTACATCCGGCAAAATCGGCTGGATGAGGCCCAGGAGGTGCTGGACATCATCCCGGACAAGGGGGCGCTGTCCGCCGCCCTGCCGGACAAGCTGATGCTCCAGGTATCCATTGATTTAAAGCGGGGTCAGCCAGAGGAGGCCGCCCTGGCTTTGGAGCAGGCCCTATTCCAGGCGGGGACCCGGACGCAGCTGCTCTTATCCCGGCTGGTGGATGCCGAGCTGGCCAGCGGGGACGCCGACGCCGCCGGCTCCGTGGCGGAAACCTCCCAGGCCATCGCCCAGGCTCTGGAGCTGTGGCCGTACAACCAGTACACCGCCCTGTGGCAGGTGGCGGTGCACAACCGGGACGCCCAGGAGGCCCTCACCCGGTTGGAGCAGATGCTGGAGGCCTTGGAGCAGCCCTGGCGGCTGGGGGACACGGCACTGTACCGCCGCATGGCCCCCCAGGCCAAGGAGTTCCAGCCCGGGGAGCTGCGGGCCCTGCTGCTGGGTCAGCTGGAGCAGGACCCGGACCTCAGTTGGCTGCGGGAGCACCCCCGGGCCCAGGCCCTTCTCCAACGCGTTCATCCATGAGGAAACCCCCGGCGGCTCAATTCTTGAGCCGCCGGGGGTCGTATGTTTTAGAAGTGGAATCTCCGCCGCACCTCCCGGCGCAAATCCGGCCGGTAGCGGATGATGAGCAGCGGCACCATGAGGGTCACCCCCACCACCGCCACCACCAGGGACCACATGGGCCGATAGCCGCCCAAAAACAGGTCAATACACAGCTCCAGCCACAGCATCAGCACCACGCAGCTGCCCAGCACCAGCATACACCGGCTCAAAATGGACCGCAGGGGGAGGATATACCACAAAAACAAGATGACCACCGAGCACCCCCACCAGATGGGCAGGGCCAGCTGTCCCAGCCAGCTGCCCCCGTCTACCGCCAGGGCGATGACCCAGAGGAAGCCCGCCACCGCCAGCAGGTCCAGCCCCACCAGGAAGATGGAATGCAACGAGCGCAGCAGCAGCGGAAGCACCGTCCACACCCACAGCATGGCGCAGGCCCCCGCCACAATGGCGGACCAGGGCATCCCCCGCCACCAAAACAGCAGGTTGAGCACCACACAGCACAGGCCCACCACCCCGTACAGGGCGGAGAGCAGCACCGCCACCTCTCTGTGGTTTACCGGCTCCACCTCCCGCCGCTCCACGGGGAAGTTGGGTGGAATGGTGGTATCCACCGGACACACCGGGTTGACCACCGGGGTCTGGCACAGGGGACACTTGGCAGCGTCCTTGTCCAGCTCCACCCCGCAGTTGACACAGTATGACATGGCCTGTCTTCACTCCCTTCGATTGGATGTAATCTTCACGTGGAGCCCATCCTGCACCAGGGTGCGGAAAAAGTCCCGCTCCACGTCCGTCTCCTTCACCGTCCCGGCAAAGGTAATCTCCATCATGTCCCCGTAGCTGATGGAGGCGCAGTTCACCCGGGGGGTATAGGACTGGCCCAGCACCACCTCCATGTGCTGGATGTGGGGCTCCATCTCTTTGGGCACCCGGAAAGCCCCGGGGTTGGTATACGTGGTGGAATAGGGGCGGTTGCCCGCCAGACGGTACCCCAAATCCACGGCAAAGTTCTTCACCGGCACCGGAATGAGCTGGAGAGGCAAAAACCGCTGGAGAAACACGTTGCGGGTAATAACCCCCTGCATCTCCTGGCGGGTGATGTGCAGCCGCATGTGGTGATGGACCTGGGAGATGATCTCCTCCAGGGTGTAGTCCCCCAGCTCGGGGTCAATGGAGGGGCGCACCGTGAGGATGAAATTGCGCATGGTGCGGGTGGGAAAATAGGGGCGCAGGTTGATGGGGATGGCCAGGGCCACCGGCAGCTCCCGCCGCCGCCCCTCCCGGCGCTGGCGGGCCAGAATGGACTGGATGAGCACCGCCGCCAGATACTCGGTGATGGAGGCCCCATGGCCCTTGGCCACCTGGCGCAGAGCCTGCACCGACACAAAGCCCATGGTGACGTTGAGGGTATAGAAGGGCTCCGGGGTTCCGGTACAGGGGTAGGCCTTGGGCTCGGACTTGCCCAGCCGCACCCGGGACCGGGCGTACCGGGCGTAGGCGTCCTCCCACTCCTGGGGGTCCGGGGCCTCGTCCACGTCCAGAATCCCCTCCTCGTTTGGGATCTCCTCTCCCAGCTCCCGTAAGTACACCGCCAACAGGGTCTTGAAGAGCACCAGCGCCCCGCCGCCATCGGCCAGGGCGTGGAACACCTCCATGGAGATGCGGTGGCGGTAGTAGAAAAACCGGATGAGCTGGTCCTTGTTCTGAAAATACACCGGCTGGCAGGGGTTTTGAATGTCCGGCTGCAAAAAAGGCCCGGGGGTGTCGTCCGGCTCGAAGTAGTACCAGAATACCCCCTTGCGGATTTTCACATGGAAGCCGGGGAACCGGGGCATGGTGCGGTCGATGGCCCGCTGGAGGACCTGGGGGTCCACCTCCTGGGTCATGACGGCGGAGAAGCGGTACACCGCCGAATAGGTGCCGCTCTGGATGGCAGAGTACATCATGGCGGCATTATCCAGCTGAAACCAGCCCTTATCCTGTCCTCTCCATCGGCCCATACTCCCCCCTCCTTTCGTTTGCTTTATTATAATACGCCCTCCGGACCGTGGCAATACCGCAAAACCTGCCGACTGCGTTGACAGGTCCTGTACCGCCTGTTACAATGGCCTCACAGGCGGCTCCTACGCCGTCAATTCCTCTCAAGGGGGTTTTACAAATGGGACTCATCAATAAACTGGGCGGCTCCATGCTGCAAGGGATGGCTGGAAATCTCAACGAGGTCTCCCCCGAGGCCCTGAACCAGGAGTTCGGCATGTATCTCATGGACGGCGAGACCATCGCCATGGGATTCCGGCTCATCCGGGACGTGGTGATTTTCACCGACAAGCGCATCATCGACTTTGACAAGCAGGGCGCCACCGGCGTGAAAATGCGGGTGGACTCCATCAACCTGAGCACCATCATCCACGTCTCTGCGGAGACGGCGGGCTTTGGCGCCGACGACAGCGAGATCAATGTCCACTACATCGCCTCCCCCTACTTCAAGTGCAGCGGCGGCGTGGAAGTGGCGGAAAAGAAGTTCGAGTTCCCCAAGAAATACAACATCCAGCCCCTGTACAAGTACCTGCAGGAGATCGCCTACCACAACCACGAGACCCTGAACCACTAAAGAGCAAAAAACACCCCGGAGAACGAAGTTCTCCGGGGTGTTCTGCGTTTTCTGGGGATTAGCCGATGGCAATGGTGGTGCTTCTGGGCAGCTCCTTCTTCACATGCTTGGGCATGGACAGCTTGAGGATACCGTCCTCATACTTGGCGGAGATGTCCTGGGGCTCCACATCCCCCACGTAGAAGCTGCGGCTGCAAGCGCCCACATACCGCTCCTGGCGGATGTACTTGCCCTTCTTGTCCTCCTCGTCCTTGTCCAGACCCTTGGCGGCCTGGATGGTCAGATAGCCGTCCTTCAAATCCACCTGGATTTCGTCCTTCTTAAATCCGGGCAGATCCACGTCCAGCTCATAGCTGTTCTCGGTCTCCCGCACGTCGGTCTTCATCAAGTTCTTGGCGTGCTTGCCGTACAGAGGGTTGCGGCCGTTCCACATGGGGAACATCCCAAAGTCATCACCAAAGAAATCATCAAACAAATTCTCACCAAAAATGCTGGGCAACATAAGTCATTCCTCCATTCGTTGCATTCATTGATGCCCTGCGGGAGAAGCTCTTTCGAGCCCCTCCTTTTGGAACAATTATGTTATAACACCGTCAATTAGCACTGTCAAGGTGAGAGTGCTAATGTTTACATGTTATGTGATGTTTGTTCATAAAATATGCGATTTCTCCCGGTGGGCTCACCGCACTCTCCCATTCGCTCAAAAAAGCACGGCCAGCTGGCCGTGCTTTTTCGTTCGGAATTAGCTGCGGCGCTTACGGCTCACATAGGCCACACCCGCCAGCAGGCTCACCGAACCCAGGAGCGTGGCCACGCACACCATCATCTGGGCGGAGTCGCCAGTCTGAGGTACACGGTCTGGCTTCTGGGTAGCCTGGGGCTTGTCGGTGGCCTCAGGCTCCTGAGACGTTTCGGGCTGATCCGAGGGCTGTGTCTCCCCCTGGGCAGTGAGGCCTTCCATGGCGCTCTGGAGCGCAGCCACAGCGGCGTCCACCGTCTTCTGGTCCTCCTCGGACAGAGTGGCGTCGGCCATCACCGCCTGGGCATTGGCCAGAGCCGAGCGGAAGGTGGCCACGGACTGGGCGGTGTAGCCGGTGAGGTCCATGCCCTCAGCCTTACCGATGAGGCCTTCCAGGATGTCCTTGTTGGCCTTGAAACGCTGGGCCAAAATGGCGTCCAGCAGGGCGTCGGTGGCGTTGTCCACGTCCTCCTGCATGGCGTCGCCGCTGGCGGCCACGTTCTTGGCCGCTGCCAAAGCGTCCACCAGCTGCTGCCAGTTGGTCTCCACGTACTTGTCGGCCTGGTCCATCATGGCCTCAGCGCGCTGGATGACCAGGTTGAGCATGGTCTTGTCGCCCTGAGTCAGGCCCAGCCCCCAAATCCCGTTGAGCAGGTTGTCCCAAGCGGTATTCACCTGGTCCTGCGTGGCGTTCTTATCTTCCATTACGGCCTTGGCCTCAGTGAGAGCCTTCTCAAAGGCAGCCTTGGCGGAGTCGGTGACACCAGTGGTGTCCAGACCCTCGGCGTAAGCGATGGTCTTCTCCAGCAGGGTCTTGTTCACCTCGCTGGGCTCAGGCGCCTCCACCAGGGCCTCCATGGCCTGGGTCAGAGCCATCACCGCAGCGTCCACCTCCGCCTGGGTGGCCTGGGCATTGTCCAGCACTGCCTGAGCTTCCGCCATGGCCTTCTCCACCCCTGCAAAGCTGTCGGCGGTGTAGTCCTCAGCCTGGAGGGCACGGGCCTGGGCCAATGTCTGCTCCAGCTGGGTCTTGTCCACCACCTGGGCGGGCACCTTCACCACCGCAAAGGCATGGGCGGGGATGTTGACCACCGGCACACTGCCCAGCTCCACAGTCTCGGTCTCCACATGTACCTTGTCCGGGTCCTCCGGGGTGTTCTCGTCTGCAATGCCATCGGTGGCCAGGTACTGGACCTCCACCGACCGCCCAGCCAGGTCCATGCCCGGAATCTCCAGCTGAATGTTGTAGTCGTTGAGACGGTCCACGTTCACCATGGCCAGATAGACGTTGCCCTGGTCATCCTTGCTGGCCAGCACGGACACCGCTGTGACGTTGTTCTGGGTCTTGGGGGAGTCCATCTGGGTGCTAACCACATGGTCGCCAAATCCGGAATTGAGCATTTGGAACACATGGGCAGAGGGGGTGGAGAAGTAGGTAAACTCACCCTCTCCGGTGGTGGTACTCGCTCCCTCCTGGGGCACCACCTGAATCACCGCCTGCTGGGTGGGGCCCAGAGAGTCGGCCTCATCCTGATACCAGTCGGACAGGCAATGCTTCTGGATGTAGGGGCTGCCCAGATTCACATACTCCATCATCACCTTGGCGATGTACAGGGCATGGGTCTGGGAGCGTACCTGGGACTCGGTGTTGTAGTGGATGCCGAACTCGCTGACCACGGGCACCTTGCCCTCGGGCAGCTTGGAGGCAAAATTCTTCACCGGGTTGACGCCGCTGCCCTCGGTCTTGAGCATGGCGTTGTCATAGAACTCCTCGGGGGTGCTGCCGCTCACGGTGCCGGAATAGGGGTGAACCACCACGCCGTCGTACAGGTCGTTGTAACCGCCGGCAGCCATCTTGTTGACAAAGCCCTCGGTCTCATAGCCTGCGTAGACAAAAATCTCCTGGTCGGTGCCGTTGAGGCGGTTGATCTCGTCCATGGTATCCCGCATGGCCTGGGATACGTCCACGAAACCGTCCCGGTCCACGCTGTAGGTGGCGTAGATGTTCTGTCCCTTGGGGGGAATCTTGCCGTGCACGCCGTCACCGAACTGGATGGAGCCGTTGGCGTAGTTGACCACACAGTGGGTGTCCTCAGGCCCGGAACTCTCCAGGCTGTCCACCACGGTCCACTCTGCCGGGTTGTCGTCCGGCCCCACAAAGACCCGGACACCGTCGTTGACCGCCCGGAAGTCGGGGTCATCCACAATTTTCCCATCCTCACCCATGATTCCGGGGTTCAGATTGGCATAGCGCAGGAAGCGCACCAAGTTGGCGCTGCCGTCGGACCGAGAGGCCACCTTGTTCCAGTCCTCCTCGTCCACGGTGTACCGCTTGTTGATGTTGGCCACGCCGCCGTTGATGTAAGCGTTTTCACGGCCGCCGTCCACATACAGAGTCCAGTAGCCCTGGGAATAGACGCCATCATCTCTCTGGGCATCGGGGCCCAGGTGCATCTCGTTGCCGATTTCAAAATAGCGTACGTTGTAGGGTTCCACATGGCCATTGGCCGCCCGGACATCCGCCCAGGCAATGCCGCCGTTGGGGTTGGTGCCCACCTCGGCATTCATATACTCCACCAGGTCGGCGGCGTCCTGCGCACTGCCACGGCCCAGGCTGTAGACATAGATCAGCTCAGAGCCCATTTCATCGGCAAAATCTGCGGCCTCGCCCAAGCCAAAGTTGGGGGCGATGCCGGTCTGATTGCCGCTGTTATACAGGCCGTGAATCTGATTTTTCCGGCTCTCCTTGTCTCCCAGGGTGGTTCTCCAGTTGAACAGGTTGGAGATGGTGCCGCCGGGGTAGCGGATGGAGCCGAAGCCCGCCTGCTGATACAGCGCAGCGAACTCCTCGTTCATCTTCATGGTCTCGGAATCAAAGGTACCGTAACCATTGTAGGAGTAACGGTGGTTGATGCCGAAGATGCTGTCGGCATCAATCTCCCGCTGGATGTCGTCCAGATTCACCGTCAGCTTCAGGGGCATGGCGGCCCGATAGTTGGCAATGGCCTCCTCCAGGGCGGCACAGGCCGCCTTCATCTGGGCCAAGTCTGCGGTGAGGTCCGCCCCGTCCAACGCCTGTTTCAGGGCCACCGCCACGGCATCATCCTGGTTCAGGCTGCCGCTGTCATACAGGGTCTGACCCTGGGTCACCAGCTCCTGGAGCTGCTGACGGCACAGCTGGGTCCCCTTGTCGGCGTACACCGCCCAGGCCTCCTCATCGGTGAGTACCCGGTTGTAGACGTAGAACTCGTCCACATCCCCCCGCATGGGGTGGGGATTCTTGTTCCCCGCCGTCTTGTGGGCACCCAAACGCAGGGTCAGCACCTGATCAATGGCGTTGTCCGTCAGGGCCTGCTGGCTGTCCAGCTCCCCGTTGATGTAGAACTTTACCTGGCGGCTGTTCTGGTCAATGGTAATGGTAATGTGCTCCCAGCCCCCCTTGACCACGGTGCGTTGGGAGACCACATCGGTGCCGTTGACGTAGGTATGGTACTTGCCATCCCCCCGCAGCGTCAGCACAGACCGCCCGCTCCCCTCATGCTGGAGCATCACCGTGGAGGCGGCGCTGTCGTCCCCGGTGATGGTGGTGTCATAGCGGTACCACATGGAGAAGGAGGTGGCCCCCGCTCCCGTATTGATGTAGTCCTCCAGCTTCATAAAGTTGTCTACCCCTGCGCCGAACCGCAGCACCTGCCCAAATACCGGGTTGCCGCTGTCCGTCAATTGGACGCCGTTCCCCTGTAAGGTGGCCGTGGTGCGATCCCCTTGGTCACTGACCAGAGAGTCAAAGCTCCAGTGGTCTTTGAGTCCCTGGGTAGGGTACCCGGACTGGGCATGGGCGCGGAGCCCATAGGGCAGCAGCAGCCCACAAATCAGGGCAGCCGCCACCACAGAACGAACCTTTCTTCTCCTCATACAATTTCCCTCTCCTTTTCCTTTTTATGCAAGAATGCTAAAATGGCAAGGTTTTTTCAGCTCCTTTTAAGCTGATTCATTTAATCTTATCATACCCCTCTGGCAATGTCAAAATGTATCGTCTCTCAGGAATGCGTACCGAGCATCCAATCTGCCATTGACTTTTCCACACGCCCGGCGTATAATGTGCAAAACTTCCAGGAGGTGTGACAATGCTGCGCTGCTGTGTGAACTGCATGAATATGCCTCAGTCCGATATGCCCCATGGCATCGGGCTTGCATTGTCATACTCTTTTTCCCAATAACCCCCGAAACACCGTTGAGAGAAGAGACGCAGTGCAAGCCAGACCCTGCAAAGGGTAGCTTGCACTGCTTTTATTTTATGGAAAGGACTGATTCTATGCCCACCCACCGAGGAACCCAGACCATTGAGACCCCCCGGCTCATCCTCCGCCGGGCCACCGTAGACGACGCCCAGGCCATGTTTGATAACTGGGCCTCTGACCCCCAGGTGACCCGCTATCTCATGTGGCCGGCCCACACCAGCACAGACATCACCCGTCAGGTGCTCCAGAGTTGGGTGAATGGCTACCAGCAGGACAACTTCTACCAGTGGCTCATGGTACACAAGGACTTGGGCCAGCCCATCGGCAGCATCAGCGGCATGAACCCCAACGACCTGCTCTCCTGCGTGGAGCTGGCCTACTGCATTGGTCAGCCCTGGTGGCACCAGGGCCTCACCACCGAAGCGGTGGAAGGGGTGATCCGCTACCTGTTTGAAACCTGCGACTTCAACCGCATCACCGCCAAACACGACACCCGCAATCCCCACTCCGGCGGTGTCATGCAAAAGTGCGGCATGACCTGCGAGGGCACCTCCCGGGAATCGGACTACAACATCCAGGGGATTTGCGACACCGTCCACTATGCCATCTTAAAACGTCAATGGAACCGCCCCAAGGACTTCACGGAGGGGCTTGTATACGAAAACGACACCCAACTGGTGCAAGACCTGTACCGCCGCCTGGATGAAAGCCGGCGCCTCACCCGCTCCCAGGCCGCCCGGGTGGAGTTTCTCACCACCGTGCGCTACATAGAGCGCTATCTCACTCCGGGGGCAAAAATTCTGGATATCGGGGCCGGGGCGGGCGAATACAGCCTGTATTTCGCCCGAAAGGGGTACCAGGTGTCCGCTCTGGAGCTGTCCGAGGCCAACCTAGCCGCTTTCCGGGCCAAACTGACCCCTGAGGACAACATTGACCTGGCGCAGGGCAACGCCCTGGACCTCAGCCGCTACCCGGACCATTCCTTTGACCTTGTGCTTCTCTTTGGCCCCCTGTACCACCTGCACAGCCAGGCCGATAAACTCCGCTGCATTCAGGAGGCCAAACGGGTGTGCAAACCGGATGGAACGCTGTTTTTCGCCTTCATTGCCAACGACATGGTCATCCTCACCATGTTCCACGAGGAGCCGGACTATTTCGTCCACGGCGCCTACGACAAGGAGACCTTCCGCTGTGACGACTTCCCCTTTGTCTTCCACACCGTGGACGCCTGTCGGGAGCTGCTGCGGGAGGGCGGCGTAAAGGTGCTCCATGAGGTGGCCTCGGACGGGGTCAGCGAGCTGCTCCAGGAGAAGATCAACGCCATGGACCCGGACAGCTACGCCCAGTATCTGCGGTATCACTTCTACACCTGCGAGAAGCCGGAGCACCTGGGAGCTTCCAACCACCTGCTGTTTGTGGGAAAGGCATAGGGCATTGGGCTGCGGTCCGTCAAAAACGGATCTATCTCATACACCAGTAAATTCATTTTGACATTTTGTCCACTCCGTGCTATACTCCCACGTAGGAATAAGTGGTGGAGTCTGTCATAGAGTGCTTGGATGCATCTCTATTTATTCCAAAGGGGATTTTAATCAAAATTAGTATAATTCTTGATTAAGAGAATAAGACAGCTCTTCTAGGGGGGAGACTGTCTTTTTTTGCGTTTTAAAAGGTTCTTTCGTATCCTTTTGGCGCATCTACGGACGGGATTGTATCAAACTTCACGCCACTTGTTACCGTGCAGTTTACACTTGGAGTAGTCTTTCCCAGGATTGAAGCGATGGACGAACCGCCATCGTTCCAAGCATAACCACGATGAACATGTGGGTTTCCCAGACCTGGGATCGTACTGAGGCGGATGATATGTAATTTGATGACCTCTTGATGGGATGACAATGAGTGCAGACAGAACGATCCATTTGGTGGTGCTGCGGAGACTTTATTCCGTGGCCATACCATTCATTCACAGAGCGCAGGATGGACAAATGTTTATCAGCGTTCTGTTTTTTTGGAGCTGCTTGTTCCATCGTCATGGCTCATCTCTGGACTGGTCTTTTTGTATTTCCAATTATCGTGTTCCATCTCATCCTGTCGTCTGGAACAAGTGTAGGAGGTGAAAATACCACATCTGTCGGTACAGATGGAATCCTATCGTCGTACCACAAATCCATGTTCAGTGCGAACACTGCTCAAGATGGAAAGGGGCGTATTCTGCCGGAATGATTACCGGCCGTCATTATGGAAAAACTGATGATTCAATTCAAAAAACAGCCACCGGGAAGACTGATTGCTGCCGGATTTGCAATGCTTATCCTGTTTGGGGCAGTTCTTCTCCTTCTTCCTCTGTCCGTGAGAGGCGACGCGGAGGTACACGTTATTGATGCTCTTTTTACCTCCACCAGTGCAGTTTGTGTGACAGGTCTCATTGCAATTGATGTGGCAGATCACTTCACTACTTTTGGTCAAGCTGTCGTTGCCGTTTTGATTCAGGTTGGCGGTTTAGGCGTTACATCCATTGGTGTGGGTTTGATCTTGGCCGCACGAAAGAATGTGGGTCTCAAAGGGCGTATTTTGCTCAAAGAAGCCTTAAATATCGAGGGAATCAAAGGCATGATCCGTTTGGTGAAGTCTATTTTGCTTATGACGCTGTGCTTTGAACTGATGGGTATTGTCTTGAGTTTTCTTGTATTTGTTCAGGACTATCCTGTGCTGAAAGCCCTTTGGATCAGCATATTTCATTCCATCGCAGCTTTTAACAACTCTGGTTTTGATATTTTAGGCGGGCTGAGAAACCTCATCCCTTACCAGAACAACATTCTTTTGAATCTGACCACAAGCGGACTTATCATTTTTGGTGGATTGGGTTTCCTTGTGATTTTAGACGTCTTGAAAAAGAGATCTTTTCGCAAACTAACCCTTCACTCCAAAGTGGTTTTAACCACAACGCTCACTCTGCTTGTGGCGGGTACGTTACTATTAAAGGCCACGGAGGATATCACCTGGCTTGGAGCCTTTTTCCAGAGCGTATCTGCACGAACAGCTGGTTTTTCTACTTACCCCATTGGCGAATTTACAAATGCCGGTCTGTTCACCCTCATTATTTTGATGTTTATTGGCGCTTCCCCCGGGTCTACCGGCGGCGGTATCAAAACAAGCACGTTCTTCGTCTTATCGCAGCACGTACGAAGCCTGTTCACAAAAAGGCATATCAGTGCCTTCCGGCGCAACATCCCGTCGGAAGTCTTTTCCAAGGCCTGCACCATTTCATTGCTTTCCCTTCTACTCGTATGTGTGGGAACATTTTTCCTTTGTGTGCTGGAGCCGGAGTACAGCTTTGTCCAACTGCTATTTGAAGAAGTGTCCGCGTTCGGTACTGTGGGCCTTTCTACCGGCATTACGCCGACTCTGAGTGTAGCAAGCAAGTTAATTTTGATTTTCACCATGTTTGCTGGACGAGTGGGCACGTTTACCCTGCTGACAATGTGGATTGATCGTCCAGCCCCCAGCGTTCGTTATACAGAAGAATCCGTTTCGATCGGATAAATAAGGAGAAAATACCGATGAAAAGAAAAGACTACGCAAGCAGCTATGGAGTGATTGGTCTTGGACGGTTTGGCATGGCCCTTGTGGAATGCCTTTCCTCCGCCGGAAAAGAAGTCATTGCCATTGACAAAGAAGAGTCTCGTGTGCGGGAAGCACGCCGTTTCACAGAAATGGCTCTGGTTGTGGAGAACCTGGATCAAGAGGCGCTGGAAGAAGCAGGCATCCGAAACTGCGACGTCGTGGTGGTGTGTATTGGAGAAAGAATCGATGTCAGCATCCTTGTCACCATGACCGTGCTGAAAATGGGGATTGCTCATGTTATCTCAAAAGCCACCAGCTTTATTCATGGGGAGGCACTCAAGCAGTTAGGTGCTTCTGTGGTTTTCCCTGAACGAGATATGGCAATCCGCCTTGGAAAAGGGTTAATTTATGACAGTTTCCTGGACTCTGTCGCCTTAGGCGGAGATGCCGAAGTTCGGAGAATCCTGGTGACCAAAAAGCTCATCGGCACCTCAATCCAGGATATGAACATCCGTCATCGCTACGGGGTAAACATCATTGCAATCGAACACGATGGCCATACAAATGTAAACTTCAACGCGGACTATTTCTTCCGCGAGGGCGATGCCATTTGTATCGTGGGGCAGAGCAAAAACGTAGAATATTTTGAAAAGGACATTCATTGATTGCACATATGAAAATGAAGAACATTTGGGAGAAATATATTTCGGTTGCCGCAAAGGGATTCGTCATCGGAGGGACCATGCTGGTTCCCGGTGTCAGCGGTGGTTCGATGGCAATGATTCTTGGTATATACTCCTCTCTCATTTCCGCTGTCAGTTCATTTTACCAGAGAAAAAAGGATAGCTTTTGTTTCCTCTTTACATTTTGCATCGGTTCCGTCATCGGAATGGCACTGCTTGCCAATCCCATCTCCGATTTAATTGACGCATTTCCCAAACCGATGATGTATTTCTTTATCGGTGCAGTGGTCGGGGGCATCCCCATGATGTTTCGAGAAGCGAAAATTCAGAGTTTTTCATGGAAAGTACCTGTTTATATCCTTCTCGGGATGCTAATGGTTTGTGCGATCTCCATTCTTCCGTTGAACTCAGAAAGCATCGAGCAATCCAATGGGATATTCGAACTTCTGCTTCTGTTTTTTGCGGGAATCATTGCTGCAATCGCCCTGCTCCTCCCAGGCATCAGTATATCCTATCTTTTGCTGCTGCTGGGACTGTACAGCAAGACGATCACTGCGATCAAAGCCCTCCAATTCTCCTTTTTACTCCCCATGGCACTGGGCGGCCTGGTTGGTATTATCCTAATGGCCAAACTGTTGGAAAAAGCGATGGCCCGCTATCCACAAGTGACCTATTTAGTGATTCTTGGCTTTATTCTTGGTTCAGTGGTCAGCATTTTCCCTGGACTTCCCACTTTGAGTGAACTATTGAGCTGCTCCATCGCCATTTGTGGTGGATTTGCGGCGATATATTTTTTACCAAGCAGTTGCCCGGACGACGGGCCTCATACCATAAGCGAACAGCATGCTTAATCACGTTATCATGCAAACACAACGAGAGGCCGCCCAGAAATCGGGCGACCTCTCGTTGTCTATTGCTCTTAAACAAAGCATTCCCCATCCACGGAACACACCACACGTTGTTCTCTCAGTCTCGTTTTGAGAAACCCAATATGGTCACATAGATGCCTACCAGCATTGCCCCTGTAAGCCTCTGTGTCCCCTTCTTCGGCGCAGGGCCATATTCTCCCCCACCTAGGGCGGCTCTGCCCAATTTAAGCGGCTTTCAAGGACACTGGCAGCGGCCACCATGGGCAGCTTTATGGCACAAGTGATGTAAAGCAGAGAGAAAAAGCCGGACAGGAATCATGACCTTCCTATCTGGCACTCTTTGACCCACACCATAAAATCAAATTTACAAACAAAAAAGCCTCGAAAACCGAAGTTTTCAAGGCTTTTTGGAGCTGCTAGGCAGATTCGAACTGCCGACCTCATCCTTACCAACTGACTGGGAGCCATTCATGGGCTGCTTTTCGGCCCTTTCCTGCCCACTTTGCTCCACAGGGCCGTGGTGGGCGGCACTGTTGTGTCCGTTGGTTCCAGCTGCTCCTTTCCCCGTGTGGGTCAGGATGTGGGTCACGGTAATCGGGGATGTCCGTCCCGCTTCAGCTCTGTGGCGCAAACCTTTCTTCTGTGCTATACTGTGCTCAATACTTATGTGAGGTGGTCACATGAATCAGGAACTTTTCCATGAGATGCAACGTTTCTATGACCGATTAGAGACAAGATCGGGGCAACTATTCCACGCCCTGTTTCACAGGGTCTTTGAATTGGAAGTAGGATGGTATGGTGGTCACTATCACAAAAACGAAGATGGAACCTGGATAAGAGAAGCCTATCCTATTCCGGTGATTGGGGTGAAAGGCTTTTGCGATATTGAAGTGCAACCGGATCACATTTCCGTATCCACAAAACTAAGGCGTTCCACTGCTCTGAACTATTCTTTTAACAAGTTTGCGGAATATGACTTTGAAGCCTACGGCGTGGAGGACTACCTGGCCGACTTCTATCACCCCGGACAGACCATAGAGGAGCTCAAAGAGAATCTCCTTGCCTGCAACGAACCGGAACTTGGGTTTTCCTTCACCCTCCCCTTTGATGTGGATGGGGCGGAAATCCTGGAACTGGTGCAGTTGCTGAGGCGGGAAGGGTTTTACTACTGAGGAAATTCACAGTCCGCCCCGGTGCCCAAAAGGGTGCCGGGGCGGACTCAGACTGTCAAAAGCCTCACATATATGCAAGAAAAATATATTTTCTTGCATCATCCACAAAGCCCTCGGCAGAGTTTTCCCGCCGGGGGCGGGAAAATAAATTAAAATCCGTTTTTTCCGGGGACATGTGCATCGGAAAAAACACTTCTCAGCCCGCCAGTGTGGAATCGGGTCGCCCTTTGACCCGATTATGCATGCAGCGGGCTGCAACTCCTCGAAAAAATGCTGGCATTTTTGAGAAGCGTGTCGAACTTTTTCGACACGCAGAGTCCGCCCCGGTGCCCAAAAGGGTGCCGGGGCGGACTGCGCCGTAAATTTTTTCTTTTTGGTTGCAACACTTTTCCCTCCCCATCCGTTATCCAAGCAGAAAGGGGGCGAACTTCATTGTGGGAAGATTTATACGAAGGGTATCAAACCGAATTGCTGGCCTACGGCACACGCATGACCGGCAGCAAGGAGTTGGCGGAAGATTTGGTACAGGAGACCTTTATCAAAGCTCTGATCCACGCCAGTACAGTGACCGATTTATCGCCCAGTCAACAGCGGGCATGGCTCTATCGGACCTTCAAAAACCTATTCTTTGACCGCTGCCGTCGGGCCGTTCTGGAGCAGGAGTATCTGCACAGCGTCCAACTGCCCCTGTGGGAGCCATCCGGCATCCCCGAGGTGGAGACCGCCATGCTGCTCCAGAGCGTCGCCCCACAGGACCGGACCATCTTTCAGCTGCGCTATTTCGACGGCTACACCGCCCAGGAGATTTCCCAGATGTTGAACATCCCCCCGGGCACCGTCCGGTCCAAACTGTCCCGGTGTCGGAAGTACCTGAAACAACAACTACAACCATAGAGGAGGAATGGAATATGGCTAAGAACCTGATTGTCAACTGCGCCACCTGTGACGCCAGAACCATGCAGGAGGAGAACTACGCCCACTACGAGACCATTGTCATCAACAGCGCCGCCTTGCTCACCAGCCCCGAGGGAAAAGCGGTGATGAGCAAGCTGCCCGCTACCCTGAACTGTGCCAACGTGTTGGAAGTGGCCAGAGACGTGCATCTGCGGGCCATCAATGGCAAGCACGAGATTCACGACAGTGACGCCGTCTCCCCCACTCCCTTTTACCTGGTGGTCAATGGGGTGCTCACCATCCACCCCCACACCCAGAAGCAGCTGGAGCACTGCGTGGGCATCACGGTCAACGGCACCCTCACCTGCCCGGAGAGCATGTATGCCACCCTGGCCGATGTCAGCGTCAACGGCGCTACCACCTGCTACCCCGACGGGGCCATCGTCCTCAAGCGCAACGCCGTCATCGACAAAGTGTTCGCCCTCCGGGCCAAGAACAGCCTGTACTGGTCTGCCCGTCGGATGATTATGGTGGACCCCCAGCTGGATGGCGCTTCCTTGCGCAGTAAGGGCGCTTCCTTCCGCTCCAAAGAGGTGATCGTGGCCCAGTCCAAGGCGGGGGAGCTGGTGGACCTGATTGACGAGCAGGCCCAGCTCATCCTGGTTCCCGACCACACCGCCGTGGTGCTGGATGATATCACCCTGGACGAGTCCACCGTGGGGCGCTACGGCAAGAAGCTATATGTCATCGGAGATGTGACCGTCCCCCAACAGAACGCCGCCTTGGAAGGGCTGGAGTACCTGAACGTCCAGGGCGATATCAAGGTGCCCCAGGAGCACAAAGACCAGCTGCTCTCCGTTTTGACCGAGGTGTCCGGGGCCGTGAAGGTGACCCAGCCCAAAGGGACCGTGGTGGAGGACAAGCCCTATGTGAAGATCACCAAGTGGATGTTGGAGCAGCAGCCCAAGGGCATCCTGGTCAGCGACTGCGCCTTCGTCCATATCGCCGACGACATTCCCCGGGAGTGGATTATGGAACGGCTGCACATTGAGGACTGCGCCGTGGTGCAGTGCTGCGAGGCGCTGGAGGACGCCGTGGCCATGATCTGTGAAGATGTGGCCCAAGTGGGGCACGCTGACCACATGGACGGCGGCGGCATCGGCGACACCATCAAAGCCGCCCTGGGCGGTATCAAGGGGGCGCTGGACACCAAAGTCATCAACGCCACCCAGTACGTGCTGTAAAGCATACGCAACAAAATGGGCCTGTTGCAAAATAGGCCAGAACAACAAAACGAGAGGCTAACCTTTTTGGGGGTTGGCCTCTCGTTTCATTTGCTTTACAATTTGTTTGTGAAGACAAATTATAACAAGCAAGATCAGTGTACCGTATATGAGTGCCACGGTCAACTGGTATTTGCATTGAACTCACAAAAAATATTACCGGAGAACG
>NZ_NFKG01000041.1:0-16413 GCF_002160275.1 Pseudoflavonifractor sp. An187
TCCCCCAGGGCAATACAAGGGAACCAACAGGCCGGGCAAGCCACGGCCCTTACCGCAGCGCAACAGGATGGTGCAGCAAAACCCCCGGCGGCGGGAACGCCGCTTCTCCGGGGTGAGGCCCTGGAAGGAGAGGCACCATCTCACAGAGAAGGGGGCGCTTCCCATAGACTTGCCAGGCCATCCATGTGACCCCACCAGGGCCTGGGCCGAACATAGCCTTGACGCATGGACGGCCTCGTACCCCAAGGGGGGTACTTAGGGGGGAACGCCCTAAGCGGGTTTTGGTTTCTTTTGCCCGCTCAAAAGAAACCCCCAGCGGGAAGCGTCCCCACCAGGCTGGCAAGCCTGATACGAAAAAAGAGAAGGACGCACCTTCTTGAGCTTGCTTCCGGTAGGGAGGCACAAAAAAGCGTGCTGTGAGGGGTTCTCACAGCACGCTTTGCATGTCTTACAGGTAATTCTCAGGATCGACGCTCTTGCCGTTTACACGCACCTCGAAGTGGCAGTGATAGCCGGTAGCGGTGCCGGTCATGCCCACCCGGGCGATGGCCTGGCCCTGATACACCTTGTCCCCGGCGTTGACCAGCAGGGAAGAGCAGTGGGCGTAGTAGGTGACGGTGCCGTCGTCATGGGTGATGATGACGGTCTGGCCGTAGCTGCCACGCCAACCGGCGAAGGTGACGGTGCCGCCGTCAGCAGCAGAGATCTGGGTGCCATAGGGAGCGGCAATATCCAGACCGGAGTGGAAGGAAGTGCTGCCGAAGATATTACGGTAACCGAACCGAGAGGTAATGGTACCGGACAGAGGCCAGATGAAGGAACCGGTGGAAGCGGTGGCAGGCTTCTCCTTGGTGCCCTGGTACATGTAAGTGGTGGTGGCCTCCTGCACGGTGGTGCGGGACACCTCTTCCCGCTGGGTCTCCTGGCCGTTGATGCAGGTGATGCGGGCCTCGATCTTCTCCACGCCGTCCTGGCCAGCGGCCTTCAGGCGGGTGGTACCCTCATACAGGTTGGGGTTGTCCACGTACTCCACGGGGCTCTGGATGGTCTCCTCATAGGTCTCGGTGACCACAGTCTCCACGGTGAGCATGGGCACAGCCTGCTTCACCAGCAGCTGATCGCCCGCGGTGAGCTGGCTGCTGTCGGCGTCGGGGTTGAGAGCCTGGAGCTCGTCGCCGGTGAGGCCGGCGGCCTCGGCAATGCTGTTAAAGGTATCGCCACGCTCCACAGTGACGTACTCCGCCTCCTCCTTGTTGCCGGAGAGGGTGGACTGGAGGGTGTCGGGGGTAAACTGGGTGTTGGAGGGCACCTCCACCTCGTAGATCTCTACGTCCTGGGTGAAGTGGTGCTCCACGGTCTGCTCATTGAGGTAGGGCTCGGTGACGTTGTCCAGCATGGTCTGCAGCTCTTCGCTGGTCTGGGCGTAGCCCAGCTCCTGGCCGTCCACGGACACGGCGTAGGCGTTCATCATGGCCCCGGTGTCCTCAAACAGGGCGTCCTCCACAGCCCGGGCGTTGGTCTGGGTGCCAGCATCCAGGTAGGTGGGAGCCAAAGTGATCTCAGCGTCGTAGCTGTACTCCTCGCCCAGCACGCTGGCCACGCGGGTCTCCACGTTGCCCACGATGCTGCTCAGCTCTTCCTCGCTGGAGACCACGCCCACTTCCTCGCCGTTGACATAGGCCACATAGGCCTTGGTGTACATGCCATTAAAAGCCACAGCGCCGATGCCGACGCACAGCAGGGTGATGTACAGAAGGGGGGAGACCGGGTGACGGTCCACACGGACCCGCACGCGGCTGGCCACGACGCCGGCCTTCTCCCAGCTCTCCTTGCCCCACTCGGAGGCTTTATCCCAATTCTTACGGGCGGAGCGGTAGGAGCTGACACCAGCCACACGGGCCAGGTCGGAACAGACCATGGCGGCGCTGGCGGCCTTCTCCTTGCACACCTGGGCAGCGGGAGCGGCCTTGGCCTTGCAAGCGGCGACAGCCGGAGCCACTTTAGCGGCGACCGGGGCCATCTTGGCCTTGCAGGCGGCACGGGTGACCCGGGCAGTGGCCTTGTACTCGGCGACCACGGAGCCAGCGCTGAGCTTCCACAGGTAAGTGGTAGCCTTGGCTCGGTGGGCGGCGCCCTTCAGGTGGTTCTTCACCTGCTGGGCGGCGTTGCCGGAAACACGGCGAAGGGATGCCATTGAATTGTGTACGCGGTCCAGATGCCAGTTCCTCACGGAACGTCCCTCCCAAGTTCGAATTGGTAACAAATAAATTTCAATAGTTACAAATCAGTTACAAGTCATATCCTACACGCTTTTTCTCTTCCCGTCAAGGGTTTTTTGTGTCAAATTCGGACTTGAATTTGATTTATACCTTCTGCGCAAGAAAAAATATGGTAAAAATTCGCCCTCTTTCGGGGTAAAAATCTGCTTTCTGGCAGAATCAGGGCAAAATTGACCGGGGTTGACAAGTTTGGGTGGGGGGCGATAAAATTGTGGAAAATAAGACGCGAATGACAAGGAGGCCAATACCCATGGGCAAGTTTGACGGGGTTTTGCTCTACACCGATTACGACGACACCTTATATAATCAACACCTCACGGTGTCGGAGGAGAATCACCGGGCCATCCGGTACTTTATGCAGGAGGGCGGACGGTTTTCCATCGCCACTGGCCGGGCCAAGCGCACCTTTGCCCCCCAGATTGAAAAGGAACACCTGGAGTTCAACGCCCCGGTGGTGGTGTCCAACGGGGCGGGAATCTATGACTTCCAGGCGGGGCGGTATGTGAAAGAGAGCCAGCTGCCCCACAAGGCCCGGGAGCACATGGGCCAGCTGTGCGCCCAGTACCCGGACCTGTCCTTTGAGGCCTACCACGGGGAGGAGATCTACGTCTACAACCCCAACGTGGTCACGCTGAAACACCTCAACCGGGTGGGAGTGCCGTACCAGGAGTGCGGGGTGGACCAGATGCCCACCCCCTGGACCAAGGTGATTGTGGAGCAGGACCACCCCATGTTGGTCCAGGCCCAGGACTATCTCCTCTCCCACTGGGGGGAGGACTACGAGGTGATCTTCTCCAACCCCTATCTGTTGGAGGTCACCGCCAAGGGGGCCAACAAGGGCACCATGGTGGCCTATGTGGCCAAGCTGCTGGGGATTGCGCCGGAGAACGTATACTGTATGGGGGACAATCAAAACGACATCCCCATGCTGGAGGTGTCCGCCATTCCCTTTGCTCCAGCCAACTGCGCCCAGCCGGTGAAGGACTGGGGGGCGAGGCTGGTGGGCCACACCGACGACCACGCGGTGGCCCAGGTCATTGAGATTTTGGATGGAATATATAAATAATGTAAGCCCCGGCTGCCATGTGGCAGCCGGGGCTGATTTTTAGGATTTTTCCAGGAAGTAGGACGCCTCCATGTCGGCGGTGGCCAGAGCGAAGGCCAGGGGGAACTGCTGGAAGGCCTGACCCACCAGGCGGTTGTCCTCGGTGCCGGAGAAGCCCATGTGCCAGCGGATGGCCATGGCCTCCTCTCGGGACAGGCGCATGAAGCCGGAGATGATGTACACCGACTTCTCCCCGTGGCCGTAGGGGAGCTTGTCCTCAAAGAAGAAGGTGGGCACCTTCTCCCACTGGCCTGTGGCGTCGTTTTTTACATTGCGGGTGCCTGCCTTGTAGCACCCAATCTTGCACAAGTCGTGGAGCAGGGCCACGATGGCCACCGACTCCATGGGGTAGTCCAGCTGGTACACCTCCCGGGTGCGGGGCCGGGCCAGGTAGTCCTCCAGGCAGCGGAACACATTCACCGAGTGCTCGCACAGCCCACCCACATAGGAGCCGTGGAAGCGGGCGGAGGCGGGGGCGGTGAAAAAGTCGCTCTTATTTAAAAGGTAGTCCAGCAGCTCGGCGGAACCCTCCCGGTGAATGTGGGTTTGAAAGATCTCCAGAAATTCTTCCTTGGGTGTCATGGCGTGGCCCTCCTGTTATCGTCTGAATTGGATAGTCCCATATTAACAGACTATGGCCCGCAGGTCAAAGAAAACCCACCCGCGCCCAAGGATGAGACGGGTGGGTCGGTGAAATCAGTTGCCCAGTTCTTCCAGAACCTCCAGAGTGTGTACGGCCTGGTTCGTAATCTCCACGGAAATGTAGTTGCCGGGAACGTAGTCTGTGTTGTAAGGGTCCGCCAATTGGTTGAAGGAGTTGGGGCTGATGCTCCAGTATAGGTCAATGTGCACATCTCCATACCCATAGAACAGGGTGCGGGGCAGATTGCCCTCCTGGATATCCTGCACAATGGCCTGGTAGAGGCTCTGAGCCTCACTGGTGGATAGGTCGTGGCCGGTAGAGGTGTTTCCGGTGTCAGAAGTGAGATAGAAGGTGCCGCCGGTGGGGCGGTATCCATTCGCTTCCAACTCGTGGAACTCATAGGACAGGAGCATGAGCTTGCTGTCATTCACCAGCTGATGGGCCAGCTGGGTGACGGTACCGGCCCGGTCCAGATCCACCTCATTGACATACACGGTGTAGGAGCGGGTGAGCCGGGTACCATCGGCCAAGGTGTAGGTCACGTCAAAACGGGTGGAGTTGTCATAATACCCGTTGAAGGTGTTTCGCTGGTCCACCAAAGCCTGGTGAAGCTGGGTGATAAGGGAAATAGCCTGAGGGTCCTGGGTCTGGATGTCGTGGAAGTTCGAGGCGGTGTCAACGGGGTAGCTGTCCAGCCCTGAGATGGTCACCGACACCACTTCGTCGGCCTCCGGCACCTGGGTCTCGTACCCGGTGAGGTCCAATTTCATCACCAGGAACAGGGCAGCGCAGGCGCAGGCAATGGCCCCGGCGCCCTTCCAGTACCGCAGTACCCGCACCGACTTGGACAAAAACATCTGACCCACAAAGCAGCCAGCCACGCCCCACAGCATGACGGATACTGCCAGCCCCAGTTCGTCCAGGCCCAGCACCAGCCGGGTGAGAGAGCCCAGAGCCAGTCCGGAGCAGAGGGCCACGCCGTAGCGGAACACCGGGCGCAGACCCGCCCAGATCACCACGTCCCCAGCCCGCTCCATGGGTCGCTTGACGTACAGAAGCCAGGCCGCCAGGGCGAACACGATTCCCACTCCGGCGTAGACAGCGGACATTCCATATCTGGCATCCGGGCTGCCGTAGCTGAATAGCTGCCAGGCGGGGGTGAACCATTCCACCCAGGCGGGTACCGCCACCAGAGAACCGGGGTAGCCAAAGTAAAATTCCCGAAACAGCAGGGTGAGCAGGTACCACAGTCCGCCCACCAGGCCGTTGAAGATGCCGTAAAACACGGGCAGGGCCAGCAGGTGGCCGGTGAGCATGCCGCACAGCACCGCAAAGGAGTAAAAAAACAAAGTCTGCATGCATACCAGAGCCAGCCCAGAGGCAAATCCACTCAGGGAACAGCCAATGGCCAAGAAAGAGGCCATCAGGGTCATCACTGCCACCGGCACTACCAGCCACAAAAGACCGGTGAGATAGTGGGTGGCAAAGAGAGCCGTGCGCTTGGGGGGCAGGGCAGCGGTGAAGTTGCACGAGCGGGTGGTGTACAGGTGGCTGCACACTGCCATGGCTGCCAGCACGCCGAATACGATGGTCATGGGGGTGGCCAAGGCCCGGAACAGATACTCAATGTCGGTGGCCCAACCCCCAATATAGCCGCTGCGCATATAGTTCAACCCAGAAATGGGCAGGACAATGGCCCAGATGACCGAATATAGGGCGATCAGAGGCCAAAACCGCAGGGTGAGCTGTTTGCCCAAGGTCCCATTATAAAACGATGTCCCGCACCGCATAGTCGTTCCCTCCCATCTCATAGATAAAGATCTCTTCCAAACTCAAAGGCAGCGCCTCCACAAACAGGGGGTGGATGGCCTCCACCTGCTGCTGTACCTCTTCCGCACGGCCTCGGACAATGTAGGTGTATACCCGGCCCAACTGGGACTGGTGGAGCACCTCCATCCCCTGGGGCAGCCCGGGCTGCACCCCGTCGGGGAAGGCCACCTGCAATTTCACCGTGGTGCCCTGGAGCTGGGACAGGGACCGCTCAATGACCACCTGGCCATGGCTCAAAATACCCACGTGGTCGCACACGTCCTCCAGCTCCCGCAGGTTGTGGGAGGACACCAGCACCGTGGTGCCCCGTTCCGCCACGTCTCCCATCAGCAGGGACCACACCTGACGGCGCATCACCGGGTCCAGGCCGTCCACCGGCTCATCCAGCAGCAGGTAGTCCGGGCAGCAGCTCATGGCCAGCCAGAAGGCTGCCTGCTTCTGCATACCTTTAGACATGCGGCGGATGGGCCGCTTGGCGTCCACCTCGGGGAAGGCCTCCGCCAGCTTTTCAAATCGCTCCATGGAGAAGGTGGGGTACATGCCCCGGTAGAACTTCATCATCTCCCGCACCGAAGCCGAGCCGTAGTAGTACACATCGTCGGGAATCACCACCATGCGCTCCTTGATGGTGGGATTTTCGTATACGGGTTGGCCCTCAATGGTGATGACACCGCCGTCCGGGCGGTACACCCCGCACAGGTGGCGGAGAATGGTGGATTTGCCCGCCCCGTTGGGGCCCACCAGGCCGTAGATGGAGCCTTTGGGCACCGTCATGTCCAAATCGTTCAAAGCTAGAAATCCGTCAAAGGATTTGCTCACTGCTTTTGCCTCAATCATGGGGCTTCCTCCTTCCGTCCGCACGCCGCGGAAATCTCCTCATCGGTGACCCCCAGAAACCGCAGCTCCTGGACCACCTTGGATAGCTGGGCGAGCAATTCCTCCCGCCGTTTGTCCTCCACCTCGGAGCGGTCGGCGGCAAAGCTGCCTTTGCCGGGGATGGAGTACACGTACCCCTCCTGCTCCAACGCCTCGTAGGCTTTTTGAATGGTGTTGGGGTTAATGGCCAGCTGGGCCGCCATGGACCGCACCGAGGGCAGCTTATCCCCCGGGCGAATGGCCCCGGAGATCACCAGTTGCCGCAGCCCCTCCTTCACCTGTTCGTAGATGGGCCGCCCGTCTCGGTAGTTGAGATGTAACACCGCCTTCACCGCCTTTCTCAGCTGTATGAACTGTACTAGCTGTCCTAGTACAGTTAGAGTATCACAGGGGGGATATAATGTCAAGGGGGAAACAAAAAGACCCCCTTATGCAAAGGGAGGGGGTGTCGGTCTAACCGCCCATGGTTCAGGCTTGCCAGCCTGGTGGGGACGCTCCCCGCTGGGGGTTCCTTTTGAGCGGGCAAAAGGAACCAAAACCTACTTAGAGCGCATCTGAAAAATATAAAGTGACGAATCTCGATGAATGTAGTAAAATAAACTTAGTGATGAAAATATTGAATAAACGATATGAGTTAACTAATAAACAGGGGGCACGAATCAAGGATATGCTCTAGCATTCCAAGATGGAACGGCATCCGGAGAATAACCGCCTGATGCTCAATGCTATGTTTTGGCTTGTCAGAAGTGGTGCTGGATTAGGAAGACCGTCCAGATTGGTATGGCTCCTGGAAACAGTCTACAGCCGTTTTTGCAAATGGCGTAGGGCATCTTGCTAAAGATATTTCAGTCCCTGAATGAAGATGCAGATATAGAAAATCTATCTTTGAACTCCGCAGTTATTAAGGCGTTTTTCCATGATTACAGTGCTAAAAAGGACTATAAATAGCGAAAACCATCAATTTATTGAAATAAGTTGGCGTGGAAAGCTCGCGGAAATTCATGCTATCGTAGACGCTCCTTAAAGCCTGAGTTATTTTCGGTTAACCAGTGGAAATATCTATGGTTCAATTGTTGCTGTAGATGTACTGTTCCGTCTTGATATTTCGGATAGTACAATCCTAGTTAACAAAGATTACGAAACCAATGAAATACTGGATGGCATTCAGCAACAGGATGCGAAATATATTATTTCTCCAAAATCCAATACACGCAATTCTGGACGTTGTGACTGGGTGCTCTACAAGGAGCATTGTTTGGGTGAGTGCTTTTTCTTCAAATTGAAGCAATTATGGAAGGAGTGTGGCGTTAATGGCACGTAAAAAAAACTCTCGAGCCAATGTTAATTCCCGCCAATCAAGGAATAATTCCAATTTCTATGGAACCTCGCCAAATTCTCCAACCGAACAAGTCCCTAATATCCAAGATATACTATTAAAAGAGTATGAACTTTGCTTTACGCGCTCATGCTCGGTGTATGATCTGACAAATGAAATTATCAAACTGTACACTACTATTTATTTTGCAGTTATGTCTGTATTTGGTTTTGCATTTCAATCTATCTCAGAAACACTATTTAGGAATAGAAAACTGTTACCTATCTGTTTGCTTTTATGCCTGATTATTTATGGATATGTAACAATGTTTATGCATATTGCCACATGGTCCGCTAGAAATAATTACCGAAAAAGAAGATCTTATTTATTACAACATTTGCTCGGAGTTTCTAATCAGGATTGTTTGAAAAAGAGTATTATTGACTATCTTTGTATTCCTAGGTATGTGGATAGTGGAGTACTACATAGTTTAAGCTTATATTTATGGTACTTTTTATACATACTATTGTGTAATTGGATTGCTATTATTTTATTGGCAGCAATCCTAGTGGGACTGTGGAGTAAGCCTTTTTGGGGTATCGTTATAGTTTTTTTGCCTTTTGAATGGGTTAGCGCTGAAGTCTATACTTTTCTGAAAAAAATTTCGCATAAGAAAAAAAGTAAAAAAAAGAGAGAAAAATTTAGTTCTACTGCAACATTTGATTTTTATAAAATTCCGTGGGAGGTATAATATGATTAATGTTGAATACAATGGAACTGCTGATATTTATGTTACTGAAAGATGTAATATGAATTGCTTATTTTGCTCTGCCAGAAAAAATGGACTTGATGTTTCTTTAAGGGATTTCAAAAAATATGTTGATACTTGGGTAGATTACGGAGTTACTCATATCAATATAACAGGTGGAGAACCGCTCTTACACCCTGCTATTGACGAGCTTTTAAAGTATGCTCATAGCGCAGGTATGGAAGTTGCTCTATTTTCAAATGCATTACTTATTGTCGAAGATATATATGAAAAAATACTTCCTCATATTAAGTGGCTAGCTGTTTCTATTGATGGTAATGATTATGATAATTATATACTTGGGCGCGGTGAAAACCAAATGACCCGTACCATAGCTACGCTTACAAGAATACGTAAAGAATTTCCCAATGTTTTAGTGCGAATAGCAACTATTGTAACTAATTTAAACGAAAGAGGAATTTATGAATTAGGACAATATATGGTGCAAAATGAATTTATTCCTGATTTATGGAGAATTAAACAACTAATTCCTGTTCGTCGGGCAGCTGAAAATTGGAATACTTTAGCAGTAGATGATAATACTTATCAGCGAATCGCGGCTAAAGTCAAATCAAAGTTTGGTACTTACATTAATATTCGTTCAAATGGATGGCGCTCCAAATCCGGTGATTTAATTGTTACATATCCAGATGGTGCATCTGGTGTGACAATAATAGGTGGTCCAGGTAATAATGGCACAGTTGTAGATCTTGGCAATATTTTTTCGGACTTTGAGAGAGTTCTTACAAACTGGGAAGCGGCAATTCATGCAGATAAGTGGGCTGCAAATAATTACAAAGACGAGGCTTGGGGAACTACTTGATAATTCTCATCAATCTACAAAAGGAAACATTGAACAATATTTGAAGCCGCCGTAATTTTCCAAGAAAATGATATTGGTTGAGCCGACCGGAGTCAAGGATGTGTCAAAATTCTGTGTAAACTCAATGATTGGACGGAAAACAGAGCAAAATTTTGTGTTGATGACAGCCACTTAGGGCGTTCCCCCCTAAGGACCTCCCTTGGGGTACGAGGCTGGGCCTGCGTCAAGCTGGTGTTCGGCCCGTCACCCTTGCTGTGACGCCTAGTTCTGCCACCACACCAGGCCACCTTGGGCAGCTGGCCCTATGGCTGGGTGGTTTCCACGTCCGGGCCTACCCTGGCCAAGCGGCGTTCCCGCCGCCGGGAGCCAGATGTTCGTTAGCTGGGAACAGCGGCTCACCAGGGTAAGGCCCTGAAGGTAGAAGTTTCTTTGCCATAGAAGCTGAGACTGACAATAGAATTGCCATGCCATCCGTGTGACCTCACCAGGCTAAGGGCCGCAAAAAGGAGGACGCAGGGACACCCCGTACCGCGGGGTGGATTCCACAAGGCGGGGGAAGGCCCCGCCTTTGGCGGTCTTTGGTGACTTTCTGGCGGCAGAAAGTCACCCCAGCGGAGCGTCCCCACCGGGGGCGTAGGTGTATACCCGAGAAATCGGAGAAACAGAGGCTAGCAAAAAAGAAACCGGGAATGCAAGTGTTCACCTGCATTCCCGGTTCTCGTTTGGAGATATTACAGATTGAGGTGCTCAATGACCTCCTGCAGCTGCTTGGCAGAGGCGTGCAGGGCGTTGGACTCCTCTTCGCTCAAGGGAATCTCCAGAATCTGCTCCACACCCCGGCGTCCCACAATGGAGGGGATGGACAGGCACAGGCCGTTGAGGCCGTACTGCCCGCCCAGGCACACGGACACAGGGAGCACCGACCGCTGGTCCTTGACGATGCACTCGGCAATGCGGGCCACCGCCATGGCGATGCCGTAGTAGGTGGCACCCTTGCGCTGGATGATCTCATAGGCGCTGTCCCGCACGCCCTCATAGATGCGCCGGGTGGCTCCGGCATGGTCGTTGTGGCCCCGGAACTGGCAGAACCGCTCCAGGGGGATGCCGGAGACGTTGGCGCCGCTCCACACCGCCAGCTCGCTGTCCCCGTGCTCGCCGATGATGAAGGCGTGGACGTTGCGGCTGTCCACGTCCAGGTGCTGGCCCAGCAGGAACTTCAGCCGGGCGGTGTCCAGCACGGTGCCGGACCCGAACACCCGGTGGGCGGGATAGCCGGAGATCTTCATGGCGGCATAGGTGAGCACATCCACGGGGTTGGACACGATCATCAGCATGCCTTCAAAGGGGCGGGCGGTGATCTGGGGGATGATGGTCTTGAGGATGCCCACGTTCTTGTCGATGAGGTCCAGACGGGTCTCGCCGGGCTTCTGGTTGGCCCCGGCGGTGATGATCACCAGGGCGCAGTCGGACACGTCCTCATAGGTGCCGGCGTAGATCTCCATGGGGGAGAGGTAGGGCAGACCGTGGCTGAGGTCCATGGCCTCGCCCTCCGCCTTCTCGTGGTTGGCGTCAATGAGCACCATCTCGGAGAACAGCCCCTTCTGAATGAGGCTGAAGGCGATGGAGGCGCCCACGAAGCCGCAGCCGATGATGGCAACCTTGCGATGATTCATAGATATCATTCCTTTCTGGGTATGGATGGGGAAATGGTCAAGTTAAGTGTAGCCGCTGGAGGGTCTTGGTAAACCAGTCGGGCAGCGGGGCCTCCACCGTCATGCGCTCCCCGGTGGTGGGGTGGGTGAAGGTGAGACAGGCGGCGTGGAGGCACTGGCCCACAAGGCCGGGGAACGGCTTCTTGGAGCCGTACACCTGGTCCCCCACCAGGGGGTGGCCGATGGAGGCCATGTGGACTCGAATCTGGTGGGTGCGTCCGGTCTCCAGCCGACAGGTGATGTGGGAGTAGCCGCCTTGGCTGTCCACCACCTGCCAGTGGGTGATGGCCTCCCGGCCCTCTCCGGTGCGGCATACCGCCATGCGTTTCCGGTCCACCGGGTGCCGGGCCAGGGGTGCGTCCACCGTCCCCGACTCCTCTTTGAAGCCACCCACCACCACGGCGTGGTAGAGGCGGAACAGGGAGTGGTCTTGCAGCTGGGCCGCCAGAGCCAGGTGGGCCTTGTCGTTCTTGGCCACGATGAGCAGCCCCGAGGTGTCCCGGTCAATGCGGTGGACAATGCCCGGACGGCGCTCCCCGTTGATTCCAGAGAGTGATTCTTTGCAATGATATAACAGAGCGTTGACGAGTGTGCCGTCTGGATGGCCGGGAGCGGGGTGTACCACCATCCCCACGGGCTTGTTGACTACCACCACGTCGTCGTCCTCGTACACGATGTCCAGGGGGATGTCCTGGGGAACGAGGTCAATGTCCTGGGGCTGGGGCGGGGACACCAGCAGGGTGTCCCCCGGCTTGAGGGGGGCGTTCTTTTTCACGGGCTTGCCGTTTAAGATGACCCGGCCCTCCTCCATCCACTTCTGAGCTGCCGAGCGGGTGAGCCCGTCCACGGCGGCGGACAGCACCGCATCGGCTCGGCCCGGCTCAGTGACGGTCACCGGGAAGGTCGCAGTCAGCATGGGGGTCCACCTCCTTCTGATTGGGCTCTGGGTAGAAGAAGAGCACATAGATGAACAGGAGCACCACGCCCACGGTGATGTAGCAGTCGGCCAGGTTGAACACGGCGAAGTTCATAAAGGTGGTCTGGAACATGTCGGTGACGTAGCCCAGCACCACCCGGTCGATGAGGTTGCCGATGCCGCCGCACATCACCAGCATGGCGGCGGTGAGGCCCAGCCAGCCCTGGAACACCTTCCGGGCGGTGAGCACCGCCACCACGACTACAACAATCGCGGAGATGAGAATGAGGACCCAGGTGTGTTCCTCCAGCATGGAGAAGGCGGCTCCGGTGTTGCGTACGAAGGTCAAATCCAGCAGGTGGGGGATGAAGGGGATGGACTGGCCCAGGTCGATGCCCGTGCGCACCAGGTATTTCACCACTTGGTCTGCCACCAGCAGCACCAGGGCGATGATTGTGTAAATCATGGTATCACCTTTGTTCTAAATTTCCACACACAGCGTGGACTCTGTGGATATTCTACCACACCCCTGGGTGCTCGTCCAGTGTTTTCCTAGTAAAATGGTATGGTAAAGAGGGAATTGGAGGAAGTGTATAAAAGGGAGGGGAGGGCGGCATACTGGAATTTATGAAAGGGGGAATGCAATCCCATGGGACACCAACAAATACCGCCGCCCCACCCCCGAAGGGAGCCCCGGGTGACGGTGCCCCTCACCGCCGACGGCATCGCCCAGGTCTTTGAGGGGTGTGCAGACTTTGGACGGCGCACCCTCTACCTGGGGGACGACCCCCAGCGGGCGGTGGAGATGCTCTACATTGTGGGACAGGTGCGCAACGAGCGGGCCAGCGACTACGTGCTCCGCCCCCTGACCCAGTGCAAGGACCTGGCGGAGGTGGCCACTCTGGACGAGGCCTATGACCGCATGGCCAAGGGGTGCCTGTACTCCCTGGCGGTGGAGGAGCGCACCACCGCCGACCAGGTGGTCTTTGACCTGGTCAACGGCTGGGTGGCCCTGTTTTTCCCGGGAAAAGACAAGGTGCTCACCCTCATGACCGCCACCGAGGAGAAGCGGTCCATCTCGCCCCCGGACAACGAGCCGGACGTGAAGGGGTCCATGGACTGCTTTGTGGAGTCCATCCGCACCAACACCTCCCTGGTGCGCCGCCGCCTCCGGGCCCCCGAGCTGCGCATCTGGGAGACCTTTGTGGGGCGGCAGTCGGTGACCCCGGTGGACGTTCTCTATATAAAAGGTATCACCGACCCCAAGCTGGCTCGACAGGTGGAGGAGCAGGTGGCGGCCATCGACATTGACGCCATGCTCATGACGGGGAACCTGGAGCAGTATATGGTGGGGGAGGAGACCCGTACCCCCTTCCCCATGAGCCTGTACACCCAGCGGCCCGACCGCTTCTGTGCGGGGCTGGCCGAGGGACGGGTGGGGGTGCTGGTGGACGGCATCCCCATGGGTTGGCTGTTCCCCGCCACCCTGGACAGCTTCTACCGCACGGGCCAGGACCGGAGCACCAGCTGGATGGTGGCCTCGGCTCTGTCGGTGCTGCGCTACCTTTGTGTGCTGGTGACGTTGTTTTTGCCGGGGCTCTACGTGGCGGCGGTGCTCTACCACCCGGAGCTCATCCCGGTGAAGCTGATGCTGTCCATCATCTCCGCCAAGGCGGACGTGCCCTTTTCCACCCTGGCGGAGGTGCTGGTGATGCTCATCGCCTTTGAGGTGGTGCAGGAGGCAGGGCTGCGTCTGCCCGCCGCCATCGGGCAGACGGTGTCCATCCTGGGCGGCCTGGTGGTGGGAAGTGCGGCGGTGGAGGCCAAGCTGGTGTCCCCGGCGGTGCTGGTGATGGTGGCCATTGCGGGCATTGCCGGGTATACCGCCCCCAGCCAGGACTTCTCCGGGGCGCTGCGGCTGTGGCGGTTTGGCATCACGTTGGCCGCCGGAGTGGCGGGACTGGTGGGCCTGGTGCTGGCGGGGATGGCTCTGGTGTACCATCTGGCCTCCCTGGAGAGCTTCGGGGTGGCCTATCTCACCCCCTTTGCCTCCTGCGGCGGCAGCGGGGAGCGGGGGCACGTGGTGTTCCGCCAGCCTCTGCCCTGGGTGAAGACCCGGCCCCGGTACCTCAATCCCCAGAACAGGAGGAATCAAGGTTGAAACGGATGTGGATGTTGGCCCTGTCTCTGGCCCTGGTGCTGTGCGGCTGCGCCCCCACCGCCCGGGAGCCGGACCAGCTGGCCCTGGTGCGGGTGCTGGGGGTGGCGGGGTCCGGCCCGGTGGAGCTGACGGCGGTGTGCGGCCTGGACGAGGGGGAGGATACCCCCGTCGGGGGCACCTGTGAGGGGGCGGACTTTGCCGCCGCCCTGGAACAGGCCCCCTGGTGTGCCAAGCAGGAGCTGACCCTCACCTCGGTGTCCTATCTGGTGGTGGGGGCAGACGTGGACCTCCACGAGGTGCTGGTCCAGGTGCTGGGGGACGAGGAGCTGGGCTCCACCGCCACGGTGTGGGTGACCCTGGACCCGGTGGGCGAGGTGCTGGAGGGTTGCAGCGACCCGGAGGGGGACCTGACCCTCCTGACCAATCAGGGAATCAAGGCCCCCACGGTGGCGGCGGCGCTGGCCACCCTCACCACCCAGGGGCAAGTGGAATTGCCCTGCGTGGGGCAGAGCGGTGGCCGCCTGGCACAGACCGGGTGGTGTAAGTGGGAGGAATGAGGCGTGAACACAGGCAAAGAGCTGTCCCTGCGCCAGGTGCTGGCGGCGGTGACCCTGGCGGGGCTGTCCCTGGCGGCGTCCCAGGCCGGTGTGGTGGACTGGGCGTGGGGGTTGGTGGGCACGGCGGCAGCGGCGCCTCTGCTGCGCTGGCTGATGCTGCGCCAGGGGGACAAGCCCCTGTGCCGGGGCGGGTACGGCGTGGTCCTCCGGGGGCTCTATTGCCTCTGGTCGGTGGTGGTCCTGGGCCATGTGCTGGTGCAGAGTGCCCGGCGGGTGGAGCTGGTGGGGGGCAGCCAAGGGGTGTCCGGCTGGCTGCTGCTGTTGCTGGCCCTGCCCGTCCTATGGATGAGCTGGGGCAAGTGCGCCGCCTTCTTCCGGAGCGGGGAGATCTACTGGATGGTGCTGGTGGCTGCCCTGGTGGCAGTAGGGCTACTGGCCATCCCCCAGGTCACCGTGTCCTACTTGTGGACCCGGCAGGGCAGCGGCTGGGCCTCCGCCCTTATGGGAGCGGGCACCGTGGCCATGGCGGTATGGGTGCTTCCCTATTTATATAAGGTATCCCCCCGTCAGCGGCAGGGCGGCCCGGTGGGGCGGTGGCTGCTGCTGGCGGGATTGCTGGGGGTGGCTCTGGCGGCTCTCACCCGGGGGGTATTGGGTAATGCGGCCGGGGAGCTGCCCCATCCCTTCTTTGTCACCACGGGAGTCATGGGGGAGAGCGCCCGTCTGGAGGGGCTGCTGTCCGCCCTGTGGCTCATCTGTGACCTGGTGTGGGCGGGACTGCTGGCCCGGGTATGGGGAGACGGGAAGGGCCCCGTGCTGGGGGTGCTCCTGGGGATTGCGGTAGCCTTCACCGGATGGACAGAGGCGCTGCCTGGGATGGTATGGCCCATAGGGAATCTGGCTTTGGCTGCCCTGTCTGCCCTGGTACCCAAGGGGGCGGAGGAAATAGTGGTAGAGGGGGGAGTAAAACCACCATATCTGGGGCCTGAGGAAAAAGTTCGAAAAAACTCGAAAAAAGGCGAAGAAAAGTGTTGACAAGTGGGGATGGATTTGGTATATTAACTGAGCGCCTGACGCAGGGGCAACACCGGAACGGAAATCCAACAGGAAGTTGAGAAAAAGTTCAAAAGAGGTGTTGACAAGAGCGAAACGGCGTGATATGATATAAAAGTTCGAGCGAGCCGGTTGGATGACAGCACGAAAGAAAAACTTGAAAAAAGTTTGAAAAAGTGCTTGACAACCAAGAGCGAGCCTGATATAATAAGGCTCCGCTTGTTTGAGCGGTTTGTACCTTGTAAATTAAACAATGAGAAACACGAAAAGCACCAGAAGGACACGAGTCCTTCATGGAAACTGGTAACACAGTGAAATGAAGGGTCTCATCAATT
>NZ_NFKG01000042.1:0-15294 GCF_002160275.1 Pseudoflavonifractor sp. An187
CCAGCGGGGAGCGTCCCCACCAGGCTGGCAAGCCTGAGCCTTGGGCGGTTAGACGGACAACCCCTTACACAGGGGAGCCTTTAGGAGGTCTTCCAGCGGAGCGTCCCTGGAAGGGCGCTGGGTTCTACCGGGGAAATCGGAGAAGGAAGCACGTTCTATCTAGGCTCAAAACAGAAAAAAGTACGGTCAGCCGAAGCTGACCGTACTTTTTGTAGTTCTAGAGCTTAGCGACGGGTCTGCTTGCGCACCACCACGGCAGTGCTCAGCAGCAGCACGGTGGAGGCCAGGATGGCCACATACACCAGCAGCAGGCTGGAGTCGCCGGTCTGAGGCACCTTCTCGGGCTTCTCAGTGGCCTGAGGCTTGTCGGTGTTCTCAGGCTTCTGGGAGGCCTCGGGCTTGTCGGTGGTCTCGGGAGCGCCACCGGCGGTGAGGCCGTTCATGGCGTCGCTGAGGGCAGCCACAGCGGCGTTCACGGTAGCCTGGTCGTCCTCGGTGAGGGTCTCGTCGGCCATGACAGCCTGAGCGTTCTGGAGAGCGGTGCGGAACACAGCCACGGACTCAGCGGTGAAGCTGGACAGATCCATGCTCTCGGCCTGGTTGAGCAGCTCTTCCAGGATGGACTTGTCTGCCTTATAGCGCTGGGCCAGGATGGCATCCAGCAGCGCGTCAGCGGCCTCGTCCATCTCGCCCTGCATGGTGTCGCTGGCCTCGGCCAGGATCTTCTCGGCATCGGCCAGAGCGTCCACCAGCAGCTGCCAGTTGTCGGAGACATACTTGTCCGCGTTGTCCATCATCTGGTTGGCGCGGTCCACCAGGAGCTGGAGAGCTTTGGGGTTGCCCTTGACCCAGTCCAGCATCCACACGGCGTTGAGCAGACGGTCGGTGACCTCGTCCACCTGAGCCTGGGTGTAGGCGGCGGGATCGGCCAGAATGGCCTTGGCATCGGCCAGAGCCTGCTCATAGTAGGCCTTGGCGGAGTCGATGAGGTTGGAGTAGTCCTCCGCCGCAGCTCTGTCATAGATATCCTTGAGCAGAGTGGTGTCGGCGGGCTCGTTGGCAGTCCACTTGGCGTACAGGGTGATGTCGGCGGTGACAGCGGCGTCAAAGTCGTAAGCGGTGGTGCAGTTCTCGTCGGTGTACCAGCCGCCGAAGGTGTAGCCCTCCATCACGGGAGCCTCGGGCTGAGCCACGGTCTGGCCATCGGCCACTACCACGGCCTCCACAGCGGAGCCGCCCATGGAGTTGAAGGTCACCTGGTGCTTGGCGGTGGGAGTCACGCCGTTGGCGTAGAACATCACGTCGTCCACCTGACCCACGAAGGAATTGGTCTCAGAACCGATGCGGGCCACGGGAATGTTGAAGGAGGAGTAGGTGATGCCGGTCTTGCCCATGAACTGGGTGGTGGCGTTCTCGTCGGGGAGGAAGTAACCCACAGCAGCGATCTTCTCACCGTCCACCAGCAGGTAGGTCTTGTTGCCCTCGTTGGTGATGGTCAGCTCCACCCACTCATCGCAGGGCAGGTTGTAATCGAACTCGTACTCGTACAGCTCACGGGCAAAGCCCAGCTTCCAGGTGCCGTCCTCGTTGGCGATGGCCTTGACGGTGGTCTCGCCGTAGGCGGCGTCGGCTTCCAGAATGATCTGCTCGCCGGAGTTGGAGGTGCTGGCCTTAAACAGCCGCAGGGACACGGTGTTCTTGGGGCCCATGACGTCCAGACCGGTGGAGGCGTAGGAGCTGTCCCCGGTGAGGGTCAGGGTGCCGTCGGTGAGGGAGGCGCCGTTGAGGGTCAGGTCACGGTCGTTGCCGGAGCGGTCCTGGGTGTCGGTGAAGGAATACTGAGCGTACTCCTGAGTGCCCTCGGCCAGGTCGATGGTGTGATAGGGGTTGGTGTTGGGGGCAGCGCCCAGGGTGGCCACATCGGCCTTCAGGGTGGCGTAGTCACGGTCCAGGCCGTTGCCGCCAGTGCCCCACATCTTGGTGCCCAGGTAGGGCAGAGCGTCCACAAAGCGGGTGTACAGGTCGGTCTCGTTGATGCCGGCGGCACGGGTGTCAATGTTGTCGTTCCAGATGGCGTAGCAGGCGCCCAGCATCTGGGTGGAGCCGGTGGGGATCATGGTACCGCCCATGTTCTCGGGCTCCCAAGAGTTGTACAGGTTCTGGGTGTTCAGCCAGTCGCCGTAGCCGCCCACGCTGCCGTTGCCGCTGGGCACCATGTACAGGTAGCCGTCGATGGTGTTGACCAGGCCGAAGCCCAGGTTGAACATCTGCTGGGGGTTGGCCCATCCGGTGTTCCAGATGTTCATCTGAGCGCCCTGGACGTGCTCGGGGCCGAACTTATAGCCCTCGCCGCCGTTCATGGAGGTCAAGCTGCCCCAGACCCGGACCTGACGATGCTTCACGTTCTCGATGTAGTCGATCATCTGGATGAGGAAGTTGCGGTAGGCGGGGTGGCTGTCGTAGAACTCGTCGGCGCCGATGTGCACGATGGTGTTCTCGTCGAAGATATCCTCGTCGATGTACTCGTCGTAGATCTCCTTGATGATGTCAATGCCGTCCTGCTTGCTGATGTCCACGTGGTCGAACCAGGGACGGTTGCCGCCCTTCTTGTTCAGCACCAGATCAGGGCGACCCAGGGTGTTCTTGATGTAGTTGGTGATGGACAGAGCGTGGGCGGGCACGTCCAGCTCGGGGATAATATCCACGCTCAGGGCACGGGAGTAGGCCATGAAGTCCTTGAACTCGGCCTTGGTGTAGTAGTAGTCTTTGGAGGTCAGGCCATCATCGGAGTACTCCAGGCGGTAGCCCTGGTAAGAGTTCCAGGCCTCGGCTTCCTTACCAGCGGCCACATAGTCCTCCATGAAGATGAGGTTGTCGCTCAGGTGCACATGGAAGCTGTTCATCTTGTACCAGGCCATGGTCTTGGAGATGGTCTTCAGAGTCTCCATGGAGGTGGGCTTACGGCCCACGTCCAGCATGAAGCCACGGTTCTCAAACTCGGGGTAGTCACAGGCGGTACCCTGGGCGATGGTCAGGTTACCGGACAGCTGCAGGGCCTGGAGCACAGAGCGGGTGCCCCAGTAGGCGCCGGTGGCGTCGTTGGCCTGGATGACCACCTGGTCGGTGACCACCATGTTGTAGGTCTCCTTGTCGAAGCCAGCCTGATCGTGGTACACCAGGCTGATGTCGCCGGCCTTGGGGGTGTCGTTGACGATGGGGAGGGTCAGGCCGAACAGGTCCTTCAGGTCGGCCTGGAGCTCCTTGGCCACGGAGGCGAAGGTGTCGTCGGCCACGATGCGGCTGTCGGCGGTGATGGCATAGGTCAGACCCTTCTGGTCGGCAGCGGAGTACCACTGGGCCAGCTCAGGCACCACGGCGGGCTTGGCGTTGCCCTCGTTGGCGGAGTTGACGCCGGGGATGTCCAGCTCCACAGTGGCAGAGCCACAGGTGGTGGTGTCGTTCTTGTCACGCACAGTGACGGAGATCTCCACGGTGGTATCCACCAGGGGGGTGTGGATGGCGCCGGAGGCATCCACCACCTGCTCATAGTTGCAGCCCCAGGTGGCGGTGTACTTCTCGGGCACCTCGCCGGTCATGACCACCTTGCCGTCCTGAATCTGGATGCTCTGGGCCAGAGTCTCAGCGGTGTTGGCGGGGGTGACCACGATCTCAGACTCCTCCTGGTACACCTCAAACTCATACATAGCCACGTTGTTCCAGTAGGTGCTGCTGTACTTCTCCACCCAAACCCGGACATAGCGGGCCTCTACGGGGGCATCGAAGTTCACGGTCTGGATGGGAGCGCCGCTGGTCAGCTTGCCCTCAAAGGTCTTCTGGGTGGTCCACTGCTCACCGTCCATGGAGGTCTGCACATACCACTTGTCGGGGTTGTTGCTCTCCCAGTAGAGAATGACGCTGCCCACCATGTAGGTGTTGCCCAGGTTGTAGGTGATGGTGGGGTTCTTCACGCCGATGTCGGTGGCCCAACGGGAGCTCTTGGAGGTCTTGTCGCCGTCACGAGCCTTGTCAGCGGTGAAGGAGGTGCCGCTCTCCACGTTGGTGGCGGAGGCGATCACGCCGTTCTGACGAGCGATGTTGGTGCCCTCGGGGAGCTTCACCACATCGCTGCCAGCATCCTCGGGCATGTGGCCGTACACCTCAAACTCCCGCACACCCACGTTGTACCAGTTGGACACAGCCTCGCCGTACTGGGTCACACGCAGACGCACATACTGAGCGGTGACAGCCTCAGCCAGTTGGTGCTCGGGCTCCAGAGTACCATCGGCAGACTCCACAAACACCTGCTGGGTCCAGTCGGTGCCGTTGGTGGAGGTCTCGATGTAGTAGGTCTGGATGTTGGTCTTTTCCCAGAACACCTTGAAGCCGGTGATGGTGCGCTCCTCGCCCAGGTTCAGCTGGAGCCAGCGCTCGGTGGTACCCTTTCCATCGTTGTTGGTACCCCAGCGGGAGGCCTCATCATAGTTGCCATCGATGGTGGCGGAGGGGGGGAACTTGTCGGTCTCGGTGTCGGAGGCAGTGGCGGTGACGCCGCTCAGGCGGGCCAGGTTGCCGATGACGGGAACCACCTCATCGTTGCCGTACACCTCGAACTCACGCACGCCCACGTTCCACCAGTTGGACACGGACTGGCCGTACTTGGTGACGCTCAGACGCACATAGCGGGCCACCACAGCGTTCTCCAGCTGGTGCTCCACCTCACGGGCGGCAGCAGCGCCGGTGACCACCACCTGCTGGGTCCACTCAGAGCCATCGGTGGAGGTCTCAATGGTGTAGTCCTGGATGTTGGTCTTCTCCCAGAATACCTTAAAGCTGTCGATGGAGTACCGGGCGCCCAGGTCCAGCTGGAGCCAGCGCTCGGTGGTGCCCTTGCCATCGTTGTTGGTTCCCCAGCGGGAGGTATCCTCATAGTTGCCGTCAATGGTGGCAGAGGGGGGGAACTTGTCGGTCTCGGTGTCGGAGGCAGTGGCTACCACGCCGTCCAGACGGGCCAGATTCACGTTGTCCGCCTTGGGCTGAGCTGCCGCCGATGCGGCCAGACCGCTGGTGAGCATCACAGCTGCCAACAGTGCGGCCAGTCCGCGCTTCAGGGACTTCTTCATACGTTACACCTCTTCCTTCTTGTCTTCTCTTGTACTTAGGGCAAGTTTCGCCGGATGTGTTCCGCCCAAAAAAGAATAACCACACGCCCACTGCCTCAATCTGAAGGTCCCATCACCCATTCCTCTCGTCCGAAGCAGTGACACATGTGGTTATGCCTGATTGAACAGTAACATCCCAATGGCCGACAGTTCCACCCCCAGTGGGGAAACCGTCGGCTGTGTGCCGAATCTATTGCCTTTATAGTAATGATAACAGACCAATTTTCACCTGTCCACAGACGGAACAGCCAAACCCATCGGGAAAATTCTATGCATTTTTCACAAGTTTTCCACCTGTGCGGTCTGCCTCGTTGCGGTGTTTCACACAATCCCCAGGGGCAAAATAGGCAATTTTTATTAAAAATAGGAACTGCTGAGAAGCGAAAGCCCGCTTCTCAGCAGTTTTTGGAGCAAATTACTAACCTGCGGCCAATTAGCGCTGACGGCGGCGATGCACCACAACGGTGCCCCCCAACAGGGCCAGAGAGGCGGCCAGAGTCACCACGTAGAGGGTGACGGTGGTGTCGTCGCCGGTCTGAGGCACGTTCTCAGGCTTTTGGGTGACCTGAGGCTTGTCGGTGACCTCGGGGGCGGGGGTGGGAGTCACCTGGGGCTGTTCGCCCTGGACGGTGAGGGTGGCGGTGCAGGTGACGCCGTTCTCCTGGTAGGTGACGGTGGATGGTAACAGACTGGCCTGGGCACGTCTATCCACATCCACACCAAATTTCAGTCACCCATTTTTGTGTAAAGAGTACACAATTGCTTGGCTTTAAAATCCATTTGTTGTTATATTTATTTATGAGAGTCTGTCCTTCTCCGATTTCATCGGCAGAGACCAGCGCCCCAGCCGGGGACGCTCCGCTGGGCCCATGCCCAAAGCCTCCCTCAGGGAGGGAGGTGGCACGGCGTAGCCGTGACGGAAGGAGATTGCCGCACGGTCTCAAGGGCTCTGACGCAAGAGGCGGAGCGTTCCAGATTGGCCGAGAAAGTCCGGTGAAGGTCTATGCCCAGTGCAAACTTATGGTTAGCCGCCCGCATGCTCCCTCAGCCTGCCCTTACGGGCAGCCAGCTCCCTCCCGGAGGGAGCCAAAGGGAAAAAACCTCCAGTCTCCGCCGCAAAATGAAATCTGTGCCGCTTGCGGCACACCATAATTATTCATTCTTCATTTTTCGTTATTCATTAAAAAAGTACGGCCAGATTTCTCTGACCGTACTTTTTTACTCGATTTTGGAATTAGCCGCGGCGCTTGCGCAGGGTCACCACAGCACCCATGCCAGCGGCGGACAGCACCAGAACGCTGAGCATCAGGCCCAGCTGGGCGTTGTCGCCAGTCTGAGGCACGTTGCTCTCAGGCTTCTGGGTGGTCTGGGGCTTGTCGGTGCTCTGAGGCTTGTCGGTGGCCTCAGGAGCCTGGGAGGCCTCGGGCTTGTCGGTGGTCTCGGGAGCGCCACCGGCGGTGAGGCCGTTCATGGCGTCGCTCAAAGCAGCCACAGCGGCGTTCACGGTAGCCTGGTCATCCTCGGTGAGGTCGGCGTTGGCCATGACAGCCTGAGCCTCTCTGAGGGCCTTCTGGAAGACGGCCACGGACTCAGCGGTGTAGCCGGTGAGGTCGATGCCCTTAGCCTCACCGATGAGGTCCTCCAGGATGGACTTGTCGGCCTTGTAGCGCTGGGCCAGAATGGCGTTGAGCAGGGCCTCGGTGGCCTTGTCCACGTCCTCCTGCATGGCGTCGCCGTCCTCAGCCACCTTCTTGGCGGCATCCAGAGCGTCCACCAGCGTCTTCCAGTTGGCCTCCACGTACTTGTCGGCCTCATCCATCATGGCCTCGGCACGCTCAATGGTCAGGTTCAGCAGCTTCTTGTTGCCCTGAGTCAGGCCCAGACCCCAGATGCCCTCCAGCAGCTGGTTCCAAGCGGCGTTGACTTCTTCCTGGGTGGCGTCATCCTTGGCCAGGATGGTCTTTGCGTTGGCCAGAGCGTCCTCAAAGGCCTTCTTGGCGGTGTCGGTGACGCCCTCGGTGGACAGGGTCACAGCGTAGTCATAGGTCTTTTGCAGCAGGCTGGTGTTGGCGGTCTCACGGTTGATGGTGAAGGTGTCCACCACGCTCATGTCGCTGGTGCGGTAGGTGGTGATGGTGAAGGCGTCCTCAGACACGTCCACACGGGACACGTTGGGCACCCGCTCCTGGTTCTGGACGGCGGAGTACTCATACTTGGTGCTCTGGATGGTGTAGAACTTGGAGCCAGAGGCGGAGTTGGCGGTGACATACAGGATGCCGTCGGGGTTGGTGACGGACTCAGGGATGCCGTCGCCGTCCTGGTCGGTGTACTTGTCAGACTCGGTGATGGGGGTCAGGCCGTCCATCATGTAAGTACGCACGTACACGTGGTCGTGGCCCATGAGCACCACGTCGATGTCCAGGTCCTCGAACACGGGCACCAGGGCCTCACGGCGCTGGAGGATGTCGCCATCCACGGCGTGGCTGGCCACGGAGTAGACGGAGTGGTGGAAGGTGACCACCTTCCAGTCCACGTCACCGGCCTCGGCGATGGCCTGCTCCATGAAGGCCTTGTGCTCGGCGGTGGACATGCTGTTGCTGTTCAGAGCCAAAAACAGGGTATTGTTGTACACAAACCAGTAGTTGCCGCCGGCGTTGGTGACGCCCAGCTCGGACTCGTTGGGCACGTTGAAGTGCTGGTCATAGGCGTTGCTGGAGGAGTCGTGGTTGCCCACGACGGTGGCCACGGGCAGGCTCAGCAGCTCGTCGTGGTCCAGGTAGCCGTTGTACTGGTCCTCGTTGGAGGCGGTGTTCACCTGGTCACCGGCGGAGAGGAGGAAGTCCACCCCGTCAAACTGGGTGCTGTCGGCGATGATGCCCAGGGTCTTGTCCCAGCCCCGGGTGTCGCTGTCGGCGTTGCCGCTGGCGCCAATCTGGGGGTCACCGGCAAAGGCAAAGGAGAACGCGCCGTTGGTGGCGGTGGTGAAGGTGGCCACGTCGGACTTCTCCTCCCCATTCACCAGCTGATAGGCGTAGACGGTGCCGGGCTCCAGGCCGGTGATGGTGGCCTGGTTGGACCACTTGCCGCTCTCGTTGGCGGGGGTGGAGGTGGCATCAAACTTGGCGGCGTTCTCGGGCATAGCGCCGTTCACCAGCTGGCTCTGCTTGGCCACCAGCACGTAGCCGGCCCCCTCCTGGGCGGCATACCAGGTGGCGTTCATCTGGGTGTTATTGGCGCCCACGCTCAGCAGCACGTCGGTGAAGCTGGTGCTGGCCAGAGTCTGGACCCCGCTGTTCTCCTGAGCGGTGACAGCGGTCTGGGTCTGGTTGGGGACGTCGGAGGACTGAGCCAGAGAGGGCAGGGCGGCCAGCTGGAACACCAGGCAGGTGCCGAGGACGCCGGAGATCACTTTCTTTGCGTTTTTGTGTAACATACTTTCTCTCCTTACTGACATTCTTACAACTTTATTGAGAAACCTGAGACAACTCAGGGGTTCTCCACTTGGGATACACTGCTGCCGAGACCAGGGAGGCCAGGGGGACGGTGAGGATGACGGCACAGGTGCCGCACAGGCCGTGGGCCAGCTCCAGGGCGATGTAGTCGGAGTGGAGCAGCTGCACGGGGTCGGTGCCGTAGGTCATCAGCACCAGCAGGGTGGTGAGGGAGCCGCCGGCAAAGGCAAAAATCAGGGTGTTGCTCATGGTGCCGATCATGTCCCGGCCCATGCGCAGCCCGGCCCGCCACAGTCCACGCCCGGTGATGTCCGGGTCGGCCAGGCGCACCTCCCACAGAGCGGACAGCAGGGACACCGCCACGTCCATCACGGCGCCCAGGGAGGCGATCATGGTGGCGGCAAAGAGCACCGTGGAGATGTTCAGGCCCGTGTTCTGGGCGGCCACCAACAGGTTTTCTGCATCGCCGCTCTTAAATCCGGACAGGTGGAGCAGCAGGGAAAAGAGGAGAAACAGCCCGCAGGACACAAACTCGCCTGCCAGCACCACCCCGATGCCCAGCACCCCTCGGGGGGACAGGCCGTAGATGAGGAAGACGGTGACGGCCGTGGACACCAGCACCATGGCCAGCCCCGCCAGAATGGGGGAGCCGCCGGAGTAGATGACCGGCACGGTGATCTTCAGCAGGAACACCAGAGAGAAGGCCAGAGCCAGAGTGGCGTAAAAGCCCTTTTCCCCGCCCACCAGCAACATCAACAGCAGGAAGATGGCCACCGCCACCCCCAGGCCCACGCTGCGGTCGTACTGGTAGAGGGTGTAGTAGGGCTCCACGTTTTCCGGGGCGTCCACACACACCACCACCCGCATCCCCTCACGGGCCAGGATGTTGTGGGTATTGGTGAGGTAGTTGGTGAGGGTGATCTGGGAGCCGTCCTTGAGCTCAATGGTGAGGGTCTGCTCCCCCAGCTGGGGGCCGCCCTTCAAATCGCTGGGGGTGAGGTCCTCCTCCACCACCTCCAGCACGGTGCCGGGGATATAGGAGACGGTGTCAGACACCAAGCTTTGAAAGGACACCGACACCGAGGGCATAACCGCCAGCACGGCGGTGACCAAACAAACGAAAATTGCCAGAATACGCTGCCCAAACCGGGGGCTTTGGATGATGTGCATGGAGAAACTCCTTCCTTGTCTTCGCTGTACATCATCCTACTCGCCTGGAGGCGGCAAACGCTATCTTGCGTCGGTAAAACCAATGTAAAGATCTTGCAAATTCAGAAAAATAGTTCCTAAATTCATTGATATAAATTGAAAAATCCAGGGAATGACAGTTTTCACCACCAAAATTCAAAAATTCGGGAATGGAACTGGGCAGAACCGCCAAGCCGGAGTTGGGGATTCTGACAATTTACACGAAAAACGAGTTCTATATATAAAGTGTATATACATCCCGCCCACAGGCGTGGTATCATGAGAGATAAGCACCCAGAGGCCGGGGTACGGCCTCGCGGAGAGAAGAGAAAGGATGATACCATGCTGAAAAAATCCTTGAGTCTGCTGCTGGCAGGCGCCCTGACGGTATCCCTGGCCGTTCCCGCTGTGGCGGGCAACTCCCAGGCCCAACCCAAACAGGACACCTCCTACGGCACCACCTACTATCTGGACGCCTCCATTGGCAAGACCGACGGGGACGGCCTGACCCCGGCCAATGCCTTTGACAGCCTGGAGGACATCAACGCCAAGACCTTCCAGCCCGGAGACCAGATTCTCATCAAGGCCGGTACCCAGTACACCGGCACCCTGTGGCCCAAGGGCTCCGGCTGCGAGGGCTACCCCATTGTCATCGACATGTACGGCCAGGGGGACAAGCCCCTCATCGACGGCAACGGCGCCTACTTCATGCCCCAGGTCAAGGACTGGCAGGGCCCCTTCACTGGAGAGACCGGGGACCAGATCGGCGCTGCGGTGTACCTGTACAACCAGGAGTACATCGAGATCAACAACCTGGAAGTGAAAAACCAGGGGGACAACGTCAACCGGGACCGCAGCGGCATCCGGGTGGAGGGCTATGACTACGGGGTCATTGACCACATCTACATCCGCAACTGCTACGTCCACGACGTGCGGGGCTACAACGGCCAGGACGACATCTACCCCGTAGTGCCCACCAACCCCGACGGAAGCCCCACCGACGGCTTTACCGACGAGGACCAGACCAACCCCAACACCACCAACACCTTCTGGGGCGCTCGTACCACCCACCGCACCGGCGGCATCAACTTCGTCACCTACACCGCCCGGCTGCCGGAGAGCAAAAACGAGTTCAACGTCCCGGTGCAGGAGCTGGATGAGACCAAGCAGATCACCACCTTCAACGACATTCTCATTGAGAACAACACCGTGGAGAACTGCCAGGCCAACGGCATCACCACCACCAACGTCAAGGGCACCCTGGATGACGTGGCCTTCCGCCACACCAACGTGGTCATCCGGGGCAACGACATCCACAATGTCACCCGCTCCGGCATCATCCCCATTTACACCAACGGGGTGCTGGTGGAGTACAACAAGGTGGACACCTTCCAGAGCACCTACGAGGGCTACGGCTGCGGCATCTGGTGTGACCGGGCCAACGGCATGGTGTTCCAGTACAACGAGGTGTGCAACGGCGTCAACGGCAACGACGGCATGGCCTTCAACCTGGACGACATGACCCGGGACGGCGTCATCCAGTACAACTACACCCATGACAACTATGGCGGCGGCTACATGCTCCACGTCCGCCAGAACTCCTATAACCGCAACAACACCATCCGCTTCAACCTGTCGGTGAACGACAGCGGGGTGTTTACCGCCCACAACGCCCAGATCGTGGCGGTGGGCGAGACCTCTACCACCAAGCTGGAGAGCGCCAAGGTGTACAACAACACCTTCCTGTCCAACAAGGACTGCCACGCCGTGTACCAGGGGGACGAGGTGGACTACACCAACAACATCTGGTACTTCACCAACTCCGCCGTGGCCAATCGCAAGGACTGCTTCTACCCCGGCGCCAACTCCTCCTTTGACAACAACGTGTACATCGGCTGTGTGGCCCCCACGGATGCCAACCAGCACACCGACGATCCCCAGTTTGTGGGCGGGTCCAACCTCTTTGGCCTGACCCGGGACCAGGCCCTGGTGAACGCCTCCCTCACCGCCAACTCCCCCTATGTGGGCGCTGGCATGGCGGTGGAGGATAACGGCGGCCAGGATATTCTGGGCGGCAGCCTGGACACCCTGAACCTGGGCGCCATCGCCGGAGTCGGCCACCAGGCCGCGGCTGTGTCCCAGACCTACACCCCCAACGAGGTCACCAAGTACCTCTCCGACGGCACCCAGCAGACCCAGGTCATCCACGAGACCGTGTCTGAGTCCAACACCAAGTGGGTCAACACCACCTTCAACTCCAAGAGCGTCATCTACACCAAGAAAGAGGGCAACTACCTGGAGTTTGACATGGTGGGCACCGGCGGCACCTTCACCCTCAAGCGGGGCGGCGGCGCCGGCAACGTGAAGCTGGTGGCGTACCAGGACGGCCAGGAAGTGAAGTCCGTCACTGTGAACACCTACAACGCCACCGCTGACACCATCACCGTGGACGACTTCACCCAGCTGTCTGAGACCAACGAGGCCTACACCATCCGCGTCTACAACGCCGAAAACGGCAAGGCCGCCAACTTCGTCTCCTTCACCACCAACGTCGCCGAGACCACCCAGCCCGGCTGCGACAACGACGCCATCGCCGGTGTGGTGTTGGAGCAGCCCATGGCCCAGGTCATCCCCTACGGCAAGACCTCCGTGTCCGTGGACCTGGCCTCCCACGTGTATTTCCGCACCTGCCAGGCCCAGCAGCCCCAGGCCACTGTGACCTACACCGCCAACAACGGGGCCACCGTGGAGGGCAACACCGTCACCTTCCCCGCCCCCGGCGACTACACCGTCACTGCCCAGGCCACCTACAACGAGGTGACCGTCACCGACACCATCACCGTCTCCGTCACCCAGGGCCAAGAGCCCCAGGTGAACGTCCCCGCCGTGGACACCCGCGCCCTCACCGGGCTCATTGCCGCCTGCGAGGGTCTGGACCTGACCAAGTATGGCGAGGCCCGTCAGGACGTGTTCCAGCAGACCCTGGCCCAGGCCAAGGCCCTGCTGGAGGGCGAGGGCTACACCCAGGCCCAGGTGGACGAGATGGTGACCCTACTCACCACCGCCAAGAACGGTCTGTCCCTCACCCGTGTCAACGCCGAGGACAGCGTGGTGGTGAAAAACGGCAACTGGGTGAACCTGTCCGACGCCACCCTGGACGGCGGCAAAGCGCTCAAGTGCTCCAACGCCAATGAGTCCATGACCGTGGACTTTTTCGGCAACCAGGTTCAGGTCTACGGCCGCAAGGCGGTGGGCGTGGCCATCATGACCTTCACCGTCACCCGCCTGAGCGACAACGAAGTGGTGCACACCCAGACCGTGGACGGCTACAACGCTGAGAAGCTGGACCAGCAGGAGCTGTTTGCCTGGACCGGTGAGACCAACGACCAGTACCGCCTGACCATCACCAACACCGGAACCGACAACGAGAACGCCAACAACAGCTACAACGTCATCATCGACTTCCTCACCTTCGGCTGTGACCAGGCCCAGCTGGCCGACCTCACCGCCCTGGCCGCTGCCCTCACCAAGGCCGACGGCCTCAACCGCGCCGACTACACTCCCGAAGCCTGGCAGGCCGTGGAGGTCGCAGTCCTGGCCGGACGCCGGGTGTATGTGGACGCCACCGCCACCCAGGCGGAAGTGGATGCCGCTGCCGCCGACCTCAACGAGGCCATGGTCCCGCAGCCCCAGGGGCCTGTGGAGACCTATGCCCTGCAATACGTGTACGACTATGCCATCCAGCAGGACACCAGCAACCTGATTCCCTCCGTGGCCGCCTTCTATCAGGAGGCCCTGACCGAGGCCAAGACCGTGCTGGATGACCCCGACGCCACCCAGCTGGAGGTGGATGCCGCCTGCGGCAAGCTGATGCGGGCAGTGCACATGCTCAACTGGGTCCGCGGGGACAAGGCCATGCTGGAGCTGCTCATCATCCGGGCCGACCAGATGGTGGAGCACGCCGACCTGTACGTAACAGACAACTGGCAGCAGCTGCTGGACGCCCTGGACCAGGCCAAGAAGGTCTATGACGATGAGAACGCCATGGACAGCGACATCCAGCCCGTGGTGGACCAGCTGCTGGCCGCCATCCTGGCCCAGCGCTACAAGGCCAGCCGGGCCATTTTGGAGGACCTGGTGGCCAAGGCAGAGGGCATGGACCTCACCGACTACACCGCCGAGTCTGTGGCCGCATTCCGCACCGCTCTGGACCAGGCCAAGGCCGTGCTGGCGCAGGAGAGCAATCAGGCTGCTGTGGAGGCCGCGGTCACCGCCCTGAACGATGCCATGGCCAACCTGACCCAGCAGACTGTGGACAAGGAGGCTCTGGCCGAGCTCTACACCTATGCCGGCCAGCAGGACACCAGCAACCTCATCCCCTCTGTGGCCGTGTTCTATCAGGAGGCCATGACCGAGGCCAAGGCCGTGCTGGACGATGCCACCGCCACCCAGCTGGAGGTGGACGCCGCCTGCGGCAAGCTGATGCGCGCCGTGCTCAAGCTGGACTGGGTCAAGGGCGACAAGGCCATGCTGGAAGTGCTCATCGCCCGTGCCGAGGGCATGGTGGAGAACGTGGACAAGTACGTATCGGACAACTGGCAGCAGCTGGTGGACGCCCTGGCCAAGGCCAAGGAGGTCTATGACGACGAGAACGCCATGGACGTGGACATTGAGCCCGTGGTGGAGCAGCTGCTGAATGCCATTCTGGCCCAGCGCTATAAGGCGGACAAGTCCGTCCTGGAGAACCTCCTGAACCAGGCCGAGGGCATGGACCTCACCGGCTACACCGCCGAGTCCGTGGCCGTGTTCCGCACGGCTCTCCAGAGCGCCCAGGCTGTCATGGCCGACGAGACCCTCACCGAGGACGACCAGGCTACCGTGAACGCCGCTGTGGCTGCCCTCAGCGACGCCATGAACGGCCTCACCGCCGATGGTGCTCCCGAGACCACGGACCAACCCGAGGCTACCGACCAGCCCGAGGCCTCCCAGACTCCTGAGGCTACTGACAAGCCTGAGACCACCCAGGCTCCCGAGGCTACCGACAAGCCTGAGACCACTCAGGCTCCCGAGGCTACTGACAAGCCTCAGAGCACCGCCAAGCCCCAGGCCACCCAGAATCCTGAGAGCGTGCCTCAGACCGGCGATTCGTCTCAGCTGCTGGTGTACGTGGCCGCTCTGGCCTCTGCGGTGCTGCTGCTGAGCACTGCCGTGGTGGTGCGCAAGCAGACCCGTCGCTAAATCCTAAACCATAAAAAAGTACGGTCAGCAAATGTTGACCGTACTTTTTTGCTGTTTTCGAACTTAGACAGAACGTGTTCCCTTCTCCGATTTCCCCGGCGAAAACCAGCGCCCTTCCAGGGACGCTCCGCTGGGCCCCATTTCTCCCCGTGGAGATTTACAATGCAAGTGCAACACCTAAAATAAAAGATGACCCATTGGGGAAATTCCTGTAAAATGGCAGTTGACGAGACAAACCATAAGGAGGAATCCCCAAT
>NZ_NFKG01000043.1:0-13286 GCF_002160275.1 Pseudoflavonifractor sp. An187
CCCCAGACCCCAGCCTCAGCCCAAGACCTGCTGTCTGCGCCAGCAAGTGCTGGACAGTCTGGAGCAGTGGCAGCTGGCCCGACTGCTCAGCCGCCGGGCGGGCAAGCAGAGCCGCCAAATGTCCAACGTGGCCGCCCAGCTCCACCAGCAGGCCAAGCAGCTCTCGGCGGCCTACTTCCTCCAGTCCGGGGTCCGCTACTGGCCGGTGGCCCAGCTCACCGCTCCCCGGATGACCACCTACGTAGGGGGCCTGCGCCAGCTTTACCAGCGCAACCAGGCCCTCACCCAGGAGTTCCAGACCTGCCGGGCCAAGGCGGGCAGCCCCGACCTCATGCAACTCTATGGCCAACTGGCCCAGGAGGGCGTGAAACGGGCGGCCCTGCTGCGCCAACTACTGGAGCAGACCGGGATGTGACCTTGCGCATTCCCCCGACACCATGCTATACTAAAGTCCGACGGCATTCGGCCGCCGGACTTTTTCAACAAAGGAAGCGATCTGTGTGGAACACGTAGTAAATGACGCCGTGGAACAGGCTCTGGCCCTGCTGGCCATTGACAGCCCCTCCGGCTACACCGAAACGGTGGCACAATATGCATACAATCATCTGAAAGACCTGGGTTTTGACCCTCAATACACCCGGAAAGGGGCCGTTCTGGTGAACCTCACCCCCAACCTGCCCCAGGCGGGCGGCCTGCTGCTGCTGGCCCACCTGGACACCCTGGGCGGCATGATCTCCCGCATCACCGGGGAGGGCCGCATCCACATTGTCAACGTGGGCGGCCTGCGTCCCCACAACTGCGAGGGGGAGAATGTGCGCATCCGCACCCGGGACGGCAAGGTGTACACCGGCACCTTCCAGCTCCACAATCCCTCTGCCCACGTCAACCCCGACTATTCCGACACCCCCCGCACCTTCGACACCATGGAGGTGGTGCTGGACGAGGAGGTGGAGAGCCGGGAGGACGTGAAGGCCCTGGGCATCTCCAACGGGGATGTGGTGTGTTTTGACCCCCGCACCACTGTCACCCCCTCTGGGTACATCAAGAGCCGCTTCTTGGACGATAAGCTGTCTGCGGGTATTCTCCTGGCCCTGGCCCGCCAGGTGGCCAATGGGGAAGTGACCCCCACCCGGCCGGTGTGGCTGCACCTCACCGGATATGAGGAAGTGGGCCACGGCGGCTCCACCTCCGTCCCCGCTGGCATCACCGACGTGGTGGCGGTGGACATGGGCTGCGTGGGCGACAACCTGGAGGGCGAGGAGCGCAAGGTGTCCATCTGCGCCAAGGATGGCCGCTCCCCCTATGACTACGCCCTCACCAGCCAGCTCATTGAGGCTGCCAAGCAGAGCGGCGCGGACTACGCCGTGGACATCTTCACCAACTACGGCTCGGACGCCGACGCCACCCTCTCCGCCGGGTATGAGGTGCGCCACGGCCTCATCGGCCCTGGTGTCTTCGCCTCCCACGGCTACGAGCGCAGCCATAAGAAGGGCGTGCTGAGCACGTTGAAGCTGCTGGACGCCTTTGTGGGGTAAGGTCATGGGGACTCGAACTTCTCCCCCCAGCCATACGCCCCGGAGACAGCGGCACCGCAGAGGCGCCCGTCAGGCGCAGACAGCAGACAAAGGCAGTCTTGCAAAGGCGTATTTTCAAGCCTTTGCGCAACAAATCGACGGTATACCACAGGTATTGAAAACCATCATCGGGCGTCTGGACCGCCATGCCGTGGGGGTGACCCTGCTGGTCTCCGCTTTTTTAGCGGTATCCACATTTATCATGCGGTTCTTCTCCTACTGCCATGATCTGGGCATCGTGCAGTATTGGTCTCTGGACACATCCTGTATCCAACTATCCAACGATAATTTCATCTATTATGTTTTGTTTTCTGCCGCCATATGCGCCTTGGTTTTGCTTGGCTCCTTGGCACTTGTCATGCTTTACTCCATCGAGCCGAATGATATCTCTACTCTCCGGCTTATCTTTTATCGCATTATATTTACCATATTTTTGTGTTTGGTCTTATCTCTTGCATATGTTTTCCTCTTTTTCTCTTCCTGGAGCATAGAGGCACAGCTGTACTCACTGTGTCTCTCTCTCGTCAATGTCTTCCTGGCTATCGGCTTTCTAGCCATCATGTATTCTCTCAAAGGAAGCTCCGGCTCCATATTCACGCGATACCCTATGCAAAGTGCGATCGCTTTGGCGTTTCTTTTAATCGTGAGCGGCTGTTTGAGTGCCTATCACCTGGGTTCGAATTCTGCCGACTCCCAACGCACCTTTCCCCTGCTCAACGACACCCAGGTGGTGGTCTACAGTACGTCCACCACCTACTACACCGCACGATACACCATCGACGGGGACACCATTCTCATTGACACCAGCCATCGAGGCACCTATGCACGGGCCGACGGTGAACTGGAGTATCGCACCTTTGCGAATGTCATTCTCCAGGACTAACCCTAAAAGCCTAGACCAGGCTTTTCACATCCAACCATATGCAAAAAAACAAGACGCCTCTGGGGCGTCTTGTTTTTTTGCTCTTATTGGAAGTTCTGCAAAGCCTCAGCATCCCGGGCCTTCTGCTCCTCCAGGGCCTGCTTGAGCAGCATGTCCTTCACCTTCATCAATCGGGTGGTGGTGGAGCGGTCGTTCTCATCCAGCTTCATGGTGATATACCGGATGGCCTCCTGGGTGTTGGGAATCATCACGTATTCCAGGGCGTTGACCCGGCGGCGGGTCTTTTCGATCTCCTCGGCCAGCAGCTGGGCGGTCTTTTCGATCTGGGCCAGCTTGAGCATGGACTGGAACACATCGCCCAGGGCCTCCACGGCGGAGTCCAGCTCACCGGAGGTGGTGGCAAAGCCGTAGGGGAAGATGTCCGAGGTGTCGCTGGTGCGGGTCTTATAGGTGTAAGTGGGCACGTTGACGCTCATCACATTGCGGAAGCTCATGTCCAGCTCCACGCTCTGCTTGGGGTACATCAGCGCCTGCTCCATGGCCGCCCCGCTCATGAGAGCGGAGGCCACGGTGAAGGAGCCGTGCACCCGCATCAGCTCCTCCTCCACCTGACTGCGCAGGGCGCGCACCTCCCGCACGGTGTCCAGGAACTGCTTCATCAGCTCGTCCCGCTTGTCTTTCAGCAGCTTGTGGCCCCGCTGGGCGGTCTTCAGCTTGCGTTTTAAGCGGGTGAGCTCCATTCGGGTGGGATTGACAACGGTGGCAGCCATTGTTTATCCCTCCTTCTTGGGCAGGTACTTGTCGATATACTCCGGCTTGATGCGCTTGAGCTCCGCCTTGGGCAGGATGGACAGCAGCTCCCAACCCAGGTCCAGGGTCTCCTCAATGGAGCGGTTGGTCTCATAACCCTGGTTGACATAGCGCTTTTCAAACTCATCGGCGAACTTGGCGTACAGCAGATCGGTGGGGGTCAGAGCGGCCTCGCCCAGAATGGACATCAGCTCCTTGTTGTCCTTACCGGTGGAGTAGGCGGCAAAGAGCTGGTTCATGGTGTTGGCGTGGTCCTCGCGGGTCTTACCCTCGCCGATACCCTTGTCCTTCAGACGGGACAGAGAGGGCAGCACATCCACGGGGGGATTGATGCCCTGGCGGTAGAGGGCACGGGAGAGGATGATCTGGCCCTCGGTGATATATCCGGTCAGGTCGGGGATGGGGTGGGTCTTGTCATCCTCAGGCATGGTGAGGATGGGGATCATGGTGATGGAACCGGGCTTGCCCAGCTGACGGCCGGCACGCTCGTACATGGTGGCCAGGTCGGTGTACAGGTAGCCGGGGAAGCCACGGCGGCCGGGCACTTCCTTCTTGGCAGCAGACACCTCACGCAGGGCCTCGGCGTAGTTGGTGATGTCGGTCAAAATGACCAGCACGTGCATGCCCTTTTCAAAGGCCAGGTACTCGGCGGCGGTCAGAGCCATACGAGGAGTGGAGATGCGCTCCACGGCGGGGTCGTTGGCCAGGTTGGTGAACAGCACGGTGCGGTCAATGGCGCCGGTGCGCTTGAACTCCTGGACAAAGTACTCGGACTCCTCGTAAGTGATACCGATGGCGGCGAACACCACGGCGAAGTTGCCGGCGTCGTCGCCCAGCACACGGGCCTGACGGGCAATCTGAGCGGCCAGCTGGGCGTGGGGCAGACCGGAGCCGGAGAAGATGGGCAGCTTCTGGCCACGCACCAGGGTGTTCAGACCGTCAATGGTGGACACGCCGGTCTGGATGAACTCGTTGGGGTAGTCCCGGGCGGCGGGGTTCATGGGCAGGCCGTTGATGTCCCGGTACTCCTCGGCCAGGATCTCGGGGCCGCCGTCAATGGGACGGCCCATGCCGTTGAACACGCGGCCCAGCATGTCGCCGGACACACCCAACTGGAGGGGGTGGCCCAGGAAACGCACCTTGGACTGGGCCAGGTTGATGCCGGCGGCGGACTCGAACAGCTGCACCACAGCGGTGTCGCCGTTGACCTCCAGCACCTTACCACGGCGGATGCCGCCGTCGGGCAGCTCCACCTCCACCAGTTCGTCATAGGTGACGTTTTCCACCATCTTCACCATCATCAGAGGAGAGACGATCTCCTGAATGGTTCTATATTCACGAATCACAGGGTATCACCCGCCTTTTCCACAACTTCGTCGATTTCCCGCTCCATCTGCACCCGGATGTCGGCGTACTCCTGCTGGTACTGCTCCACGGGCACGGACTTGGCGCGGCCAATGCGCTCCCGGGCGGGGATGCCAAACAGCTCCATGGTGGGAGCGCCCTTGGCGATGGCGGCCCGGCACAGCTTGTCATAGCCCAGAATCATGGCCAGCAGCTGGGCCTGGCGGTCATAGCTGGAGTAGGAGTCCACGTCCATAAAGGAGTTTTGCTGGAGGAAGTCCTCACGCACCATACGGGCGGACTCCAGGGTCAGCTGGTCGTTGGGGGACAGGGAGTCCTTACCAACCAGCTGCACAATCTCGTTGAGGCTGGCCTCGCTCTGCAGCAAGCTCATGGCCTGCTCCCGGTTGGCCATAAACTCCGGGCCCAGGTTCTCGTCAAACCAGGGCTTCAGGGAGTCCAGGTACAGGGAGTAGGAGTTGAGCCAGTTGATGGCGGGGAAGTGGCGCTTGTAGGCCAGCTGGGCGTCCAGAGCCCAGAACACCTTGACAATACGCATGGTGCCCTGGCTGACGGGCTCGGACAGGTCGCCGCCGGGAGGAGACACGGCGCCCACGGCGGTCAGAGAACCACGGCGGTCGTCGCTGCCCAGGCAGGACACGGAGCCAGCCCGCTCGTAGAACTGGGCCAGACGGGAGGCCAGGTAGGCGGGGTAGCCTTCCTCACCGGGCATCTCTTCCAGACGGCCGGACATCTCACGCAGAGCCTCGGCCCAGCGGGAGGTGGAGTCGGCGATGACGGCCACGTCGTAGCCCATGTCACGGAAGTACTCGGCAATGGTGATGCCGGTGTAAATGGAGGCCTCACGGGCAGCCACGGGCATGTCGGAGGTGTTGGCAATGAGCACGGTCCGCTTCATCAGGGACTCGCCGGTGCGGGGGTCGATGAGTTCGGGGAACTCACGAAGCACGTCGGTCATCTCGTTGCCACGCTCGCCGCAGCCAATGTAGATGACGATGTCCACGTCAGACCACTTGGCCACGGCGTGCTGCATCACGGTCTTGCCGGAGCCGAAGGGGCCGGGGATGGCGGCGGTGCCGCCCTTGGCCACGGGGAAGCAGGTGTCCACAATCCGCTGTCCGGTGGACAGGGGACGGACGGGGGGATACTTGCGCTTGTAGGGACGGCCCACACGCACGGGCCAGCGCTGGCTCATGGTGATCTCCACGTCGGTGCCGTCTTCACGGGTCAGGACCGCCACCACGGTCTTCACGTTGTAGGAGCCAGCGGGGGTGACGCTCTTCAGAGTGCCCTTGAGGTAGGGGGGCACCATGATCTTGTGGAGCACCACGGGGGTCTCGGGGACGGTGCCGATGACGTCGCCGCCCTCCACTTTATCCCCGGCCTTGGCCACAGGAGTGAACTCCCACAGCTTCTCGGGGTCGATGGGGGGAACCTCCACGCCACGGGGCAGGTTGTTGCCCCCCACCTTCTTCATGATCTCCTCCAGGGGTCGCTGGATTCCATCGTAGATATTCTCAATCATGCCGGGGCCCAGCTCCACGCTCATGGGGTAACCGGTGGTTACCACCTCGGCGCCGGGGCCCAGGCCGGAGGTCTCCTCATAGACCTGAATGGAGGCGGCATCCCCGTTCATGGTGAGGATCTCACCGATGAGGCGCTGGGGACCCACACGGACCACGTCGGACATGTTGGCGTCCGACAGGCCGGTGGCCACCACCAGGGGGCCGGAGACCTTAACTACTTTACCCATATCGTCGAAACCTTCCTTCTAGGTTTTGATTTTTGTGTATTCAAACACGCCATGGCAATGCCGAGACATAACGGCAAGTGGTATGACGGAGCAATTTTGTGTCAGACCGAGGCGTGGCTTTGCAGAAATCCTTTGTGGATTTCAAAAAGTCACAACGATGGTATGGCGCAAAAGGGCCCGTCAGAACCGCAGCCGTCATGGCGAGGGATTGCCCCATCAAAGAATATCCGCACCCACAGCGCGTTCCACCGCTTTTTTGATGTTGCGCATGCCGATGCCCTGGCTGCCCTCTTTGCCGGGAATGAGAATGATGGCAGGGGTCAGGGAATCCTTGTAGCGGGCGATGTCGCTGTCCATGCTGGCCGCCAGGGTCTCGGTGAGATAGATGATCCCGTAGTTCTCCTTGGCGATGGTGTGGAGGGTGGTGCGGGCCTGGTCCACGCTGTCCACCGGAAAGGTGGCCAGCCCTAAGGCCTTGAAGCCCAGCACGCTGTCCTTGTCGCCGATGACGGCGATCTGATAACGAGCCATGTCCCTTCCCCTCCTTTAACCGTAGGTCCGGCGCAGACGCTGCCGGATGGTGTCTCCGTCCAGGCCCGCCATACGGCCGGACAAAATGATGCGAATGGCGGTCATCTCCGCCTGTCGGGCGTAGAGGTAGCCCACAATGGGCTGCTCGCCAAAGGCCACCCGGCGGCCTGCCCCCAGGTAGTCCATGACGGCGTCGTCGCACTCCCGCTCGAAGTCGGTGAGGGCGCCGGAGCCGGGGGCGGACAGAGCGGAGCCAGTGGCAGCGGCCTGGGAGAGGGGACTGGTGCGGAACAGGCCCGCCAGCTCGTCCCCCCGGGCAGTGGCCAGGGTACGGGCGGGGACATTGCCCCCGGGCACCAGCACCTGCTGGAGAAAATCCATGCCCTTGTTCAGCCGGGATGCCCGGACGCAGGAGCGCAGGTTGGCCACGTCAATGGTCAGGGCCACGTAGCCCTCCAGGAACTTGCTGTCCGCCTGACGGGCCATGGCAGTGAGCTCCTCAAAGTAGGCCCGGTCCAAAATGAAGTCGGACAGCTGGGGGTCGCCGGTGGCACCCAGGGTCTCCCGGGCACGGGCCACGCCCCGGCGGAAGATGTCGGAACAGCCCCGCAGGTCCTCCCGGCCGTAGTCCTCCGCCAGCTTCTGGGGGTCGTAGCGTCCGCCCCCCATGAGCAGAGCGTCCTGGTTGACCCCCAGGGCCTCCGCCTTCACCAGCACCTTGGCATTGTGGTAGTCGTAGCTGCACCGGAACACATCCAGCAGCGCCCGGTTGCCCACAGCACTGCTCAAATCGTGGAACAGGTCGGTCTGGGCCTTGGAGAGCATCTCCTCAATGCCCCCTGCCGTCACCTGCCCCAGGTCTTCATATCCGCACTCGGTGAGCACCTTGGCAGCCTCGGAAAGCTCCCGGGCCTCAATCATCCGCTCCATGCGCTCATGGTTGAGCAGTCGGTTCTCCATGGCGTGGATGCGGGCGGATATGGTCAAATAATCCAAATCTTTCTCGTGTGACATGGTTGATTTCCCCCTTTCTGAAATGATGTGTGAAAGGGTCTGCATCAACCGAAGAGCACGTCTGCCACCTGGGTGGACAGGGTGTTCCGCTGCAGCCGCACCAGGGTCTCAAAGGTGCAGTTGACCTCCACCACCCCGTCGCTGAGGATGAAGCCTCCCTGCATGGGGCGGGTCTCCTGGGACAGGGTCAGCTGGCCCTTGTCCCCCAGCTTCTCGTTGGCGGCCACCACCACCGCCTTGCCCAACCGGGCCCGATCGGCAGCGGAGAAGATGAGGGCCTCGGTGCCCTTGGAGGCAGCCTGGGCGGCCAGATCGGCCAGCAGAGCCACGCACTTCTCCTGGGGCAGCTGGGTGAGCTTCTTCATGGCCAGCTGGAAGGCCTCTTCCACGACCTCCTGCTTGGCCCGCAGCACTTCCTTGCGGCACTCCAGCTGGGCCACGCTGGCCAGCCGCTCGCCCCGCTCGGCAGCAGCCTTCTCCCCACGGGCCAGGATGTCGTCGGCCTCGGCCTGGGCCTGGGCCTGGTACTTGGCGGTGATCTTCTCCGCCTCGGCCTGGGCCGCTGCCAGCACGTCGTCGATTTCCCGCTGGGCATCGCTGCTGATGCGGTCTATGATCTTCTCGATTCCGTCCATAGTCTACCTCTCAGCTCAGAAGCCGAACATGATCATCAGGAAGGAGATGAGCAGGGACAAAATGGCGTAGAACTCCACGATGATACACAGCACCATGCCCTTGGACCAGTCGTTGGGGTTCTTGGCCACGATGTTCACCGAAGCGGCGGCCACACGGCCCTGAGCAATGCCGGAGAGCAGACCACCCAGTGCCATGGGTAGGCAGGCGGCCAGAATCAGCAGGCCGTTGGCCACGCTCAGCTGGGCCACGGTGCCGTCAAACAGGCCCATCTTCATCAGGGCCAAAAAGCCGATGACCAGGCCGTACAGACCCTGGGTGCCGGGGATGACCTGCAGGATCATGCACTTGGAGAACTGAGAGGGATCCTCGGACAACAGGCCGGCGGCGGCCTCACCGGCCAGACCGGTACCCTTGGCGGAACCGACGCAGGCCAGGCCTGCAGCCAGAGCAGCACCCAGAAATCCAAAGAAGGGACCGGCATACATGGTCAGAAATTCGCTGATATACATATTATTTTTCCTCCTCAATATCGACGTACTTGGTGTTGATTTCCAACGGACGCCAGGGACGTCCGCCTTCCTGATAAAATTGTTTGAAAAATTCCAGATATTGCAGTCGGGACGTGTGTACATAGGTACCAATGACATTGAGCCCGATGTTGAAGCTATGTCCCAGCAGGAAGATGATGAAGAAAATTGGGATCCCCAGCGCCGGGGGCAGCCCGCTGCCGGGCATGGCCGCCAGGATGTTGAACACCTGGCCGATGACCGAGCCGGCCAACATCATCACCATCAAGCGGGAGTAGGAGAGGATGTCTCCAAAATAGCCGGTGACACCGTTGTACACCGCACCGATCACCGCACCCAGCTTCCCGCCGATGCCCTTGGCCCCCCGGGCCTGGCCCAGCAGCATCAAACAGCCCACGATCAGCACCACCGGGTAGCCCGACACATTGCCGATGCCCAAGGCAAACAGGGCGATGCCCACAAAGATGACCCACCAGGATCCCACGTCCAGCACCGCATCCAGCACCTTGCCGTCCCGGCACAGCATCCAGAACTTCACCGCCATGCCAACCACGATCTGAACCAGGCCTACCACCAGGGAGAACACCAGCACACTCATGGGATCGCCCATGACGTTGAGCAGCGGGCCGGGTACGCCGCTGCCCTCGGGCGCCGACAAAAACGGAATCACCGGCTGGGGCAAGCCCAGCATCCCGGTAAACTGCACCAAAAAGTCGGAGAAAAAGCCACCGGTGAGCAGGCCGATCACCGCAGAGGAAATGCCGCACATGATCATCAGCCGCACCAGCTGACCGAATCCCCCCTTGGGACGGATCCGCCACTGGATGAATGCGGTGACGGCGGCCAGGATCAGGCCGTAGCCCAAATCGGCAAACATAAAGCCAAAGAAAAACACATAAAAGGGCATCATCAGCCCATTGGGATCCACTCCGTCATAGGCGGGCAGGGAGTACATGGTGGTAATGGTGGTCAGCGGCTCGGTGAGCCGGTTGCTCTTGAGCTTCACCGGCACCGTGGGATACTCCTCCCGCTCCGGCGCCCGGATGTCCCAGGCGCAGACATAGCCCCTCAGGGCCTGTCCCAGCGCCTCTACGTCGGGGTCGGGCACCCAGCCCTCCAGATAGAAGGCACATTCCGAATCCACCAGTCGACCCTTGGCCTCCTCCCGAGCGATGTCCTGAGCCACCCGGTCCAGGCACAGACGCAGAGCGTCCCGGTGGGGGGCAAAGGAGGCGATGTGCTCTTTGGCCTCATCCATCTTCTGGGCCACCACCGCCAGCTGGTTGTCCAGCTGCCGGTCATTGTCCGCCGCCGTCCCTGTCCAGCCCCGGAGGTTGGAGCGGGAGAAGCCAAACTCCCGCATGGTCTCACAGCAAAGCTCCTCCACATCGCTGTGACAGATGAGGAGGAAATACTGCAAGTCTCGGTCTGCGCTGGCATAGGTCAGGCTGGTCAGCTGGCTGGCCTGGGTCACCGCCGCCTCCATGGCGGCGTAATCCGCCCGGGCGGGGATGGTGCCGAAGATCACGGCAATGTTCTCATCCCCGGACAGCTCCAAAGGTACATCCAGGGACAGCCATGGGGCCAGCGCCGCCTTTTGAGTTTGCAACTTGCCCTGCTCTGCCGTGAGGTTGGCCAGCTCCCGCTCCCCGTCCACAATGGCCTGAGCGGTGTCCAGCCCCCGCCGGTAGCTGTCCTGGTCGAACAGCTCCTTCCGGCTCAGCCGGGGCCGGGGGCGCAGCAGCCCCCCCTTGAGAGAGACGTGCCTGGCCAGCACGTTCAGCGCCTGGTTGAGCAGATTGCTCTGCTCCCGGGCGGTGGCCAGTCCCTGTCCATCCGGCTTGCCCACCGCCGCCCACTGGGGATCGGACAGATCAATGGCAGGCTCGTCCACCTCCACACACCCCAGCTTTTGCAGCAGGTGCAGCAGGCTCTCACGCTCCGACCGCATCCCCATCAGGCGCAGCCGTTTCATTTTTACGATTGCCATCAGTTTTTACCTACCCTTCCAACAATGAGGTCCGCCGCTTGCTCCAGATGCCCGCGGGCCTGCCGCTTCATGGCCTCACAGGCCTGGGCGTTGCCCTCCAGCACCTGGCGGGACTGCTGGGCGGCCAGCTCCTCGGCCTGGGCCATCATGGCCTTGGCCTTCTCCTGGGCCCGGGCCCGGGCCTCGGCCACCAGCGCCTTTCCAGCCCGCTGGGCGTCCGCCACAATCCGCTTGGCCTGGGCGGCAGCTTCCGCCTTCTGGCCCCGGGAGGCCTCCTCGGTCTGGGTCACCTTCTGGATGGCTTCAAATGCCATAGTATCTCACCTCTTTCTGGGACTCAAAGGTCATCAGGTTCCTTGGTTAGATGATCCCCGATTATGTTAAAATTGTACCACATTTGTCAAATCGGTTCAATAGTTTTTTAAGATTTTCGGTGAAAAAGTTCCACACTTCTTTTTGTAAAATCCCTGTGTTTTTTGTGTTTTCCGTTCTATTTTTATCTCTTTTCTACTTTACTACCTATTTAACTAATGTTCCACAAAAAGAAACCCCCAGGGCATACGCCTTGGGGGCTTGAAGGAATCGGGTATGTGGAAGGCTCAGGTTTCCCCCTGTTCCTGGCGGTAGCGCTGCATGGAGACGGCGAACAGATCCGCACTGCTGGGCGGGGTGTAGGTAATGGCGTTGGCCCCGGCGGCGATGGTCTCCAAAATGCTCTCGTCGGTGGGTCCGCCGGTGGCGATGATGGGGACGTTGGGGAACTGGGCCCGCACCGCCCGGACAATCTCAGGGGTATGTCGGGCCCCGGAGATGTTGAGGATATCCGCCCCGGCCTCCAGCCGGGCGGCAATGTCGGTGTTGTGGGACACCACGGTGACCACCACCGGGATGTCCAGCACCTGCTTGAGCCGACGCACCACGTCGTTTTGGGTGGGGGCGTTGACCACCACCCCGAAGGCACCCTCGTGCTCGGCGTCGTTGGCCAGGTTCACCACCCGCAGACCCCGGGTGACGCCGCCGCCCACTCCCACAAACACGGGCATGTCGGCGGCCTGCATCACCGCTCGGTGGATGGCGGGCTGGGGGGTGAAGGGGTAGACGGCCATGACGGCGTCGGCGTTGATGTTGCGAATCACCGCCACGTCGGTGGTGAAAGCCAGGGATTTGATTCTCCGCCCGAATACCCGGATGCCGGAGCACTCGGAGATGCAGGTGGGAATTTTAATCATGTGGCTGCGCAGGGTGCCCTCGTACTCCGGCACCCACTTGCGGGGGGCAATTTTCTCTGTCATGGGGTTCTCCTCTAAATGGGACAATGAAGAATGAAAAATGAAAAATGATGAATGCAAACCCTGATCGTGCTTGCGGCTCCCTCCGGGAGGCTTTTCGTCGCTCACTCCCAGATGGTCTGGCCGCTGGCGGCCTCCTGGCCCACCAGCTGGCGGGAGGAGTCAATCCCCGCCTGGGTCAGCGCACGGGTCACCTGGGTCTGGGTGGTGGCCTTGTTCAGGGTCACCCACACCCGCTGGGTGTACTGGGCCAGCAGCTGGGGGGTCATGCCGCTGGTGACCCCGCCCTCCACCAGGGAGTCTCCCCGCACCTGGGCGGAGAGGCGCACCTGGCTGCCCTCCAGGGCCTGGGTGACCTCCTGCCAGAACTGCTCCACCACGGTGGCGCGGGTTTGGGGGTAGTTGGTGGACTGGGCCAGCACGTGCACCTCGCCCTGGTCGGGGAAGTAGGCGCTGTCCAGCACCAGCTCGTCAAAGCCCATCTGGGACAGCTCCACGCACAACTCCACCAGGTACTGCCGCACCTGGGTATTCACCGGGCTGACCCAGCTCATGCCCATGAAGTCATACCAGCGGTTGCCGCTACGGGCCATCAGTAGGCTACCTCCCACGTTGGCGGCGGCCAGGGCCTGGTCCCGGAAGCAATCCACCCGGGCCACCAGGTAGATGTCCTGGGCGGACAGAGCGCTGAGGGCCTGGGTGAGGCTCTGGGTGGTGGACACCGTGCCCAGCTGACGGGCCAGAGCGGCCTGGCTGGGCCACTGCAGCTTGCCCCCCTCCCCCTTGACCTCCACCACCACGGCGTCACAGCCCGTCTGCTGGGCCAGGGTCTGGGCCGAGCCGTCCAGCAGCTGGCTCACCGTCACGTCCACCGCCCGAATCTCCTCTGTCTCCGGGGCCTGGGAGGGGGTGGG
>NZ_NFKG01000044.1:0-13057 GCF_002160275.1 Pseudoflavonifractor sp. An187
CAGGGCTGCTTTTACTTTGTGAGTAGCTGCCGGTGTTGTAGATTATGTTCTGGCGCATCCTCTCCGGGAAAATCCAGCTCTCACCGCTCCAAACTCCCGTATGGGTCAGCGTTTGGGTCAAGCCCGTTTTGTGCCGTTTTGACACTACCAGGGGAGGAGAGCAATCAAAAATCTAAACTACCGAAAAAGTCCTGAAATCCTGGTAAAGTTAGTGAATAGTGAAGAGTGAATAGGGAAAAAGGAAATCCCAGATGCGAAAGCATCTGGGATTTATGGTTGCGGGGGCAGGATTTGAACCTACGACCTCCGGGTTATGAGCCCGACGAGCTACCAAACTGCTCTACCCCGCGATATAAAATTGTGGTGCCGGAGACCGGGATCGAACCGGCACGGGATTTCTCCCACGGGATTTTAAGTCCCGGGCGTCTGCCAATTCCGCCACTCCGGCCCGTGGGCAAGAATTATAATACCATGGCCCCGGGGCTGTGTCAAGAGAAAATTTTAAAATCGGGAAAAATTCTTCTTGACGGCAGAGCGGGAGTGTGCCAAACTGGGTGAGAATAGGAGGAACCAGCTATGGGAAAGGAATTGACCGAAAAGGACATTGAACTCATGCGCCAGGAGCTGTATCACCGGCGGTTTGAGCTGCGGCCCAAACTCATTGAGGCGGTGAAGGAGGCCCGGGCCTTTGGCGACCTCAGCGAGAACTTCGAGTACAAGGCCGCCAAGCAGGAGAAAAACCGCAATGACAGCCGATGCCGGTACCTGGAGAACGTCATCCGCACCGCCACCATCATCTCGGACAAATCCCAGGAGGGGACGGTGGGACTGTACGACAAAGTCACCCTCTACGTGGAGGACGACGAGGAGGAGATGGTCATCCAGATCGTCACCACCATGCGCCAGGACGCTCTCAAGGGCCTGGTGAGCAAGGAGTCCCCAGTGGGCCGGGCGGTGTTGGGCCGCCGGGTGGGGGACCGGGTAACGGTACAGGTCAACGACAACTACGGCTATGACGTGATCATCCGGGCCATTGAGCCGGGCGAGGACAACGGGGAGGCCCCCCTGGTGTCCTTCTAATTGGATAGAAAGGAAGAAGAACCATGAAGAAGATGAAAACGCTACTTGCTGCGGTGCTGGCCGGGGCCCTGTCCCTGAGCCTGGCCGCCTGCTCCGGCCCCAAGGCCGCCGAGACCACCACCCAGCCCACTGGCCAGCCCACCCAAGAGGTATTCCAGGGTGAGAACGTGCGCCTGGCAGTGCTCTCCGGCCCCACAGGCATTGGGGCGGCCAAGCTGCTGTCGGGCAGTGACAACGGCGATACCGTCAACCACTACACCTACACCGTGGCCTCCGACAACAACGAGGTGGTGGCGGGGCTCACCGCCGCCGAAGGGGAGTATGACATCGCCATGGTGGCCTCCAACGTGGCCGCCAACCTGTACAACAAGACCGAAGGGGATGTGAAGATCCTAGCCCTGGGCACCCAGGGTGTGCTCCACATCCTGGAGGGGAGCAACGGCACCGCCATCCAGTCCATGAAGGACTTGAAGGGCAAGACCATCTATGCCACCGGTCAGGGCGCCAACCCGGAGTACATCCTCCGCCACCTCCTCACGGAGAACGGTCTGGAACCGGACAAGGACGTGGAGATCGTCTTTGCTGACGCCACCGAGATCAGCGCCAAGCTGATTTCCGGAGAGATTGAGACGGCCATGCTCCCTGTGCCCGCCGCCACGGCCGCCATCGCCCAGAGCAAGGGCAGCGTCCGGGACGCCATCGACCTCACCACGGCCTGGAATGACCTGGACAACGGCAGCCAGCTCATCATGTCCGCTGTGGTGGCCCGGGCGGACTTCCTGGCCGAGCACCCCCAGGCAGTGGACGCCTTCCTGGAGGAGTACGAGGCTTCCGTTACCTATGTGAAGGAGAACCCGGAGGAGGCGGGGCAGCTGGTGGCAGACCTGGGCATCGCCCCCTCCGCCGCCATCGCTCAGAAAGCCATTCCCCAGTGTAACCTGGTGTTTTTGTCCGGGGAAGACATGAAGCCCGCCATCAGCGGCTACTATGAGGTGCTCTACTCCATCGACCCCACCGCAGTGGGCGGAAAGCTGCCGGATGACGACATCTACTATGTCCCCTAAGGGAAAGAAAACACTGTTCCGGGTTGCCATACCCCTGGCCGTCTGGCTGGGGGTATGGCAGCTGGCATCTTGGTGGGTGGGGCGGGACCTGCTGCTGCCCTCTCCGGCCTCGGTGGCGGCGTGTCTGGCGGAGCTGGGCCAGACCGGGGAGTTCTGGCTGTCTGCGGTGTCCACCCTGACCCGGGTGGCGTGCGGCCTGGTGGGCGGGGTGGTGCTGGGCACTCTGTTGGCCTTTCTCACCCACTTTTTCACCTGGGCGGACCGGATATTCTCCCCTGCCATCCGGGTGCTGCGGGCTACCCCGGTGGTGTGCTTTATTTTGCTGGTCTACTTATGGGTGGCCCGGGCCAACATTCCCGGACTCATCGCGGGAATGATGGTGCTCCCGGTGGTGTGGGGCAGCCTGACGGCGGGGCTCAAGGCGGTGGACGGACAGCTGCTGGAGCTGGCCCGAGCCTATGGATTTTCCCGCCTCAAAACCCTGCGTCTCATCTACCTGCCCTCTCTGCGCCCCCACTTCACCGCCGCCCTCCTCAATGGTTTTGGCCTGGCCTGGAAGTCCGGGGTGGCCGCCGAGGTGCTCTGTCCGCCCAAATTCGCCATCGGCTCCAGCATTCAGCAGGCCCGGCAGGCCCTGGAGACCCCGGAACTGTTTGCCTGGACGGCGGTGATTGTGGTTCTCTCCCTGGTTCTGGAGGGGCTGCTGGGGCTGTGGCTGAAACCCAGAGGGGAGGGTGTGACATGATACAGGTGAAACATCTCACGGTACGATACGGGGACAAGGTGGCCCTGGACGACGTGAGCCTCTCCATTCCCCGGTCCGGGGTCACCGCCCTGGTGGGTCCATCCGGGTGCGGCAAGACCACTCTGCTGCGGGTGCTGGGCGGGCTGATGCAGCCTCAACAGGGGAAAATCTCCGGCCTGAACCCCGCAGAGACTGCGTTTCTCTTTCAGGAAAACCGCCTGCTGCCCTGGCGCACAGTGCTCCAACACCTCACCGATGTGGCCCCCCGCCACCCCGCCATGGCCCCCCAGCACTGGCTGTCCCTGGTGGAATTGGAGGGGGAGGAGGAAAGCTACCCTGCGGCCCTGTCCGGAGGTATGGCCCGGCGGCTGGCCCTGGGGCGGTGTCTGGCTCTGGAGCGGGAAGTTCTACTGTTGGACGAGCCCTTTACCGGGGTGGACCCCCAGCGGGCACAGCGTATCTTGCAGCGACTGAAAGCTCTGGGCAAGCCGGTGATTTTGGTGGCCCATGAGCCCCACTTGGCCCAGAGCTGTGACCGAGTGGTGGAACTCAAGTAAATAAAAATAGGAATTTATCGCAAAAAAAGTACGGTCAGCTTTCGCTGACCGTACTTTTTTCTCTGTTAGGGATTAGCGGCGGCTGCGCTTGTAGGCCACGGTGGCGGCACCCAGGCACACCACAGCGGAGGCCAGAGCGGCCACATACCACAGCACCTGGGCGGAGTCGCCAGTCTGAGGCACGTCGGGCTTCTCAGAGGGCTTGGCGGTGGGCTCCACGGTAGGCTGAGCGGTGGGCTGAGCGGTGGGCTCCACAGTGGGAGTGACCACCTCTTCCAGAGCGGCAATGGCGTCGTTGAGCTTGGAGACCATAGCGGCCACCTCGTCGGTGGTCAGGGCGCTGTAGGTCAGCAGGTCGGAGGCCTCCTTCACCACGCCCTGGAGCGCAGTCCAGGACTCCTGAGTGTACAGGGAGGAATCCATGCCGGCGATGCTGCCCAGCACAGCGGTGATCTCGCCCTTGTCGCCCACAGAGAGAGCGTTGTAGCTCAGGCCGTAGCCGTTGGCATAGGTCTGGCCGTTGAGAGCAAAGACGTTGTCGGTGAAAGCGCCCTGCTCCTCGTCATACTCCATGATGTTCACAGGCAGAGTGCCCTGGGCGGGGAAGATGCCGAAGGCCACTTCCACACCGGCGGGGACGTTGGGACCAAAGGCGGCGTCAGGCACCAGACCCTCGGTGGGGTCCATGCCCTTGTTGCCGTACACGGCCATGATGGCGTCGGCATTGTCGTAGAACTGCACGTCATAGGGGTGGGAGATGCTCATGACCACGGACTTCTTGCCCAGCTCGTGGGCGGTGTTCACGATCATTTCGGGCATGTCCCGCTTCCAGGTGCCCGGCCTCATGGAGGAGCCGCTGAGCTCGGAGATGACGATGACGTAGTCGCTCTCGGCGATCTTGTCCTTGATCTGGGCCTGGGTGGCCTCGTCGGCGTTGTAGTAGATCAGGGACTCATACTCCACGCCGTCCACCAGACCGGCAGCCTGAGCGCGGCGGAAGCCCAGCTCCAGGCCCGGGGCCTCGTTGGAGTAGGCACCCACCAGCAGCACCTTCTCACCGCCCTTGGTGCGGATGGGCAGAGTGTTGTCCTGGTTCTTCACCACGGTGACACCGGCGGCGGAGATTTCCCGCTCCTCCTGGCGGTTCTCCTCGGAACCCACGGCGGCCAGAGCCTTCTCCAGGGAGTAGTCGGCGGGGTCGTAGTCCAGAATGCCGCGCTTCTCCTTCAGGGTCAGGATGCGGGTGACGGCCTCGTCGATACGGCTCTGGGGAATCTCACCGGACTCCACAGCGGCCATGATGTCGGCGATGATCTGGTCCAGGTTGTCCACGCTGCTGTTCCGATCCAGCACGCAGGGCATGAGCAGAATGTCCATACCAGCCTTGATGGACTCGATGCAGGCCTCGGACTGAGTGTACAAATTGGCCAGACCTGCCATGTTCATGGCATCGGTGATGAGAACGCCGTCGTAACCCATGTCACCGCGTGCGATGTCGGTCAGGAACTTCTTGGAGACCGTGGCGGGGATGTAGTTGCCGTCCTTCATGGTGGGGTCAATCTGGGGATAGGCGATGTGGGCCACCATGAACATGTCGGTGCCCGCATCCATAGCGGCCTGGAAGGGGACCAGCTCCATGTTCTTGAGCTCCTCATAGCTCTTGTTCACAACGGGCAGGCCGGTGTGGGAGTCGGTGGCGGTGTCACCGTGGCCGGGGAAGTGCTTGGCAGCGGTGATGACGTTGGAGGAGTTGATGCCCTCGATCATGGCCACGGCGAAGTCAGCCACCTTGTCGGGGTCGTCGCCGAAGGAGCGCAGGCCGATGACGGGGTTATTGGGGTTGTTGTTCACATCCACCACAGGGGCAAAGTCGGTGTTGATGCCCAGGGCGCTGAGCTCGCGGCCGATGATGGCACCGGCCCGCTTGGCGTACTCGGTGTCACCGGTGGCGCCCACGGCCATGTTGCCGGGCAGAGCGCTGCCGGAGCCCAGACGGTACACAATGCCGCCCTCCTGGTCAATGCCGATGAGCATGGGCACCGGGCTGGCCTTGCCCTCCAGGTTCTCCGCCTGCAGGTCCTGGACCAGCTTGAAGCTCTGCTCGGTGGTCTTGACGTTGTCGGCGAAGAGGATGACGCCACCAAAGTCGTGGTCGTGGAGCACCTGGGCCACCTGATCGTTCATCTCGGTGAAGTCAGGGGCGGTGCCCTCTCCGGTGGTGGACCAGTCCCGGAAGTCGGGCATGAGCATCTGCTCCACCTTTTGTTTCAGGGTCATGTTGCCCAGAATCTCCTCCACACGGGAGGAGGCGGCGTTGGCCCGGGTGGGGGCCAGGAAGGGGACGCACATGGCCGCTGCTAAGGCACAGGCACCCACTCTTTGCAAGAGCTTTCTTTTGTTCATAGAACATTCTCTCCTTTCAACGGGGTTTCCCAATTTGGCGTTGACATTATAATGCAAAAGTGAGTTTCTTGTCAAGCTATATTTGTGCAATAAATACGAAAAAATACACCCCGGAGTTGGGGCCAAAGGGCCCCGTCCGGGGTGTATGGGTAAAATATGGTATCAATGGGCTCAATATTGGTTGACCCATCCCGCAATGAGCAATTCCGGAACCAGCCAGGCCAGCATGAAAATAAAGAAGTTCACAGGGCTCAGGGCCTCATAGGAGCCGGTGTAGGCGATAAAGCAGGTGAGCAAAACGCCCAGGACGGCCCCGGCCAGGGCAAACACCAGACTCAGCCGGGTGGCCCAGCGCAGACGGCGGCAGCCCAGCACGGTGTCGCAGAAGGCGCCCACGCCCTCCCGGGACAGCAGAGCCACGGGCTGGGTGGAGTGGAGCTGGTTGGCGTCGGACAGCTCTCGGCGGCGGTCGGTGGAGGGGAACTCCATCTTATCCACCGGCAGCTTGAACTTGGAGCTGAGCAGGGCAGGGATGAGGTTGGGGTCCCGGGTGGCCAGAATGGGGGTCACCTTCAACCCGATGAGGGTGGACAGGCTGGGACGCACCGTGGAGGGCATGGCGTAGGTGACCGGGAACATGGCCGCCAGCTTGCCGTCTACGGCACAGTAGATGGCGTGCTTGACCCGGATGCTCCGGGGCAGGGGGATGTCCACCAGGTGCATGAAGTCGGAGGTGCCCACGATGATGTCGTGGTTGTGGATGATGCCGGTGATGCCGCCCTCGTGGAACCGCACCCCGGAGGCCTCCCGGTAGAGGGCACCGGTGGATTGCAGCAGCTTATAGAAGGGCTGGGTCAGGCCGCAGTCGGCCACCTTTAACAGAGTGGCGGCATAGGACACGGTTTTTTCCTTCTTGGCGGTGCCGAACAGCTCAAACTGGGACACCTGAATGCATCCGGGGGGGAACAGGTCTCCGTCGGTGAGGACGATGCCCGCATGGCGGCAGCGCTGCACCCCCGCCCACCCGGCGATGGCAGCCCCCACCTTATAAAGACGGGAGGACAGCTTCTTGTAGGGCAGGGCAAAGGCCAGCAGAGAGGAGTAAGAGGACGCTGCGGTAAAGGTGGCGGCAGCGGCCCACACAAACCGCTCTCCGGCTCCCTGGCCCACAGAGGCCAGCAGAGAGCAGAGCAGACAGGCTAAAATGAGCAGGGGGGCAGCGATGGCGTAGGCCTGCTGGGCCCCGTCCTCCATTTGCAGCTGGGAGCCGAAGCCCCGGGAGGTGCCGGGCCACTTGGAGTAGGCGGGACGGTGGTTCCACTTGTCCTCGTCCAGGGACACCACATAGGGGGCGCTGGTCTGAGCGGCGGCCTTGGCAGAGAACCGGTCTCCCTGCTGGCGCAGGTAGCGGCCCCACATGGCCATGGTCAGGCCCAGGGCGGTGATGGCGCAGCAGGGCAGATTCTCCCCACGCTGGGGCCACACCGAGAAGGTGAGGCCGTCGATGAGGGAGAACAGCCAGGCCAGTGCCACCAGGGACTCGGCCCGGGGGTGGAGCTTACACAGGCGGACAATGCCCACCACCAGCACTTCCATACACAAAATGCCCACAATGGCCAGCAGACCACACAAAATCCACACCCGCAGCTGGGTCAGGGACACCCCGGGCACGGAGATGGAGATGGAGATGGAAACCGGGATATCCACCGAGAGGGCCATGGCCAGGAGGCTGAGCACCAGGGAGATGATCACCCGGTTGCGCCGGGCCTTCAACCCCTTTTGATAGCGGGCGGCCAGCTCGGAGGGCTTGGTGTCCGGGGGGACAGGCTTGACCTTGGCCCGGGCGGGTTTGGGCCGTTTGAGTTTGCTGAGGGCTTTGAGTACCTTGGGCAGCTTGGGTACCTTTTTCTTTTTGGGCGTGGGCACCGGGGTCTCCTGGTCCACGCCGGGCAGATAGGTCTCCACCTTTTTGGTCTCCGCGTCCGGCTCGGCCTGGTCGTACATGTGGTCGGCGAAGTGGTCGGCCCGACGGCTCAGGGTGGACAGGCGGGCGCCCAGGTGGCGCAGCAGGGTGGCAGGCTGGATGATGGGCATGGGCGGGGCTTCCTGGTCATCCTGGTCCTGGCTCGGTTCCTCCTCCTGGGTGGGGGCCTTCTTTTCAAACTGGACGGGCTCAGGGCCGTCCACCGGGGGCTGCTGGGGGGCTTGCTCCCCCTGTTTCTTCTTCTTTTCCGGGAAGGGGACCACTTTGGCCTTGCCCTTGCCCTCTTCGGCCTCTTGCGCGGAGGAATCCTCCCCCTCCTCGCTGTCTGGGTGGTGGGAGTCCGGGCGGCTCTCCAGCCGCATTTTCAGCTGTAAAATGGCCTCTACCTTCTCCGGGTCCTGGACCGGGGGCTGGGCGGGAGCCTCTTCTTCCGGCTCCTCTTCTGCCTCTTCTACCTGTTCCTCGTCCAGAATTTCCCCCTCTTCTTCGAGTTCCGGCTCCTCCGGGGGCGGAGCAGATGCGGCAGAGGAAGTGGAGCTAAATTCGGCTAAAATATCATCCAACGCGTAGTTGGGCTGTTGGGGATCGTAACGTTCAGACATGGGGCGTGCTCCTTTGCGGCGGTTCAGCTACGCTGGCGGACGGCTTCATACAACACCACAGCGGCGGCGGCCGAGGCGTTGAGGGAGTTGACCTGGCCCCGCATGGGGATGGACACCAGGAAGTCACACTGCTCCCGCACCAGACGGCTCATGCCGTTGCCCTCGCTGCCGATGACAATGGCGGCGGGGCCCTTCAAATCCGCCTGATAGAGGCTGGTGGAGCCGTCGGCGGCGGTGCCGAACACCCACAGCCCCTCCTCTTTCAGCTCACGGAGCAGGGCGGTGAGGTTGGCCACCCGGGCCACAGGCAGGTAGCTGACGGCCCCGGCGGAGGTCTTGGCCACGATGGCGGTCAAGCCGGCGGAGCGGCGCTTGGGGATGATGACCCCGTGGGCTCCGGCGGCCTCGGCGGTACGGATGACAGCGCCCAGGTTGTGGGGGTCGCTGAGCTCGTCGCACACCACCACCAGGGGGGCCTCCCCCTTGTCCCGGGCGGACTGGAGGATGTCGGACACACTGGCGTACTCCCGCACCGCCGCCACGGCGATGACGCCCTGGTGGGAGTGGGTGACGCTCATGGCGTCCAGCTTGCGGCGGTCCGCTTCCACCACTACAATGCCCTTACCCCGGGCGGTGGAGGCGATGTGGCCCAGGGTGGCGTCGGTCTCACCCTTGGCGATATAGACTTTATCCACGGCGGTGCCGGCCCGCAGGGCCTCAATAACGGCGTTACGGCCCTCGATGATGCCGTCGGCGGGACTGTTTTGCTCTCTGTGTTGTTGGCGCATAGCAACGTGCTCCTTTGTTCTGATCTCTATTATGGAAGTCGATCCAGAAGATCGCAGAAAAATTTGTTCATGGTTGACGTAGTATTATATCACGGTTTTGCCGGATGAAAAAGAGGGAAAACGGAGAATCTAACAGGGAATCCGGGCAAAGTCATAGAAAGTTTACACCCAGGCCAAGAACATTTCTTGTTTTTACCTTTCAGATGTGTTATACTTCTCGCAAATGGTGAAACGAAACCGTTTCAGGAGAAAAACGCCGGGCAATCTTACCCGGCTTGTGTGATTTTAAGGAGGACACCCCTATGGCGGGACCCAATGGACCCAACAATCAAAATGACAACAGAAAGCGACCATCCCTGGGCTTTATCGGCATCGTGGTGTGGGCCATTCTGTTGGTGGTGCTGCTCAACAGCTGCGTGGTATCCATGCGCTCGGCCAGTACCATCACCGTGCCCTACTCCACCTTCCGGGAGTGGGTGGTCAGCGACTATGTGGACAAGGTGGAGATGGACAACTACGGGTACTACTTCACCTTGAAGGACGACGCAGCCCCCCTGCAAGAGTACAAGGATAAAATCAAAAATTCCGGCTCCACCAGCCTGAGCGTCAGCAACCTGCTGATGGACCAGCTTGGCAGCAACCAGAAAAACAAATTGAAGTTCCAGGCGGCCATGCCCCCGGTGGAGGACTCGGACATCATCAACCTGATGACCGAGCACGGGGTGGAGTACAAATCGGAAATGATCAGCAGCGAGCAGACCATGCTCTACGGCGTGCTCAGCTATGTGCTTCCTACCTTGATTTTGGTGGTAGCCATGGTCTTCCTCTACCGCTACATGTTCAAGAAGATGGGCGGCGGCGGTCTGGGCGGCCTGGGCGGCGTGGGCAAGGCCAACGCCAAGGTGTACGTGGAGAAATCCACCGGCGTCACCTTCCGGGACGTGGCAGGCCAGGACGAGGCCAAGGAGAGCCTGGAGGAGATCATCGACTTCCTCCACCATCCCCAGCGCTATACTGAAATCGGCGCCAAGCTGCCCAAGGGCGCCTTGCTGGTGGGCCCTCCCGGTACCGGTAAAACTCTGCTGGCGAAAGCCGTGGCAGGAGAGGCCAACGTGCCCTTCTTCTCCATCTCCGGCTCCGACTTTGTGGAGATGTTCGTGGGCGTGGGCGCTTCCCGTGTCCGTGACCTGTTCAAAGAGGCCAACAAGATGGCCCCCTGTATCATCTTCATCGACGAGATCGACACCATCGGTAAGTCCCGTGACAACCGCATGGGCGGCAACGACGAGCGGGAGCAGACCTTGAACCAGTTGCTGGCGGAGTTGGACGGCTTCGACCCCGGCAAGGGTATCATTGTCCTGGGCGCCACCAACCGCCCCGAGGTGCTGGATAAGGCGCTGCTGCGTCCCGGCCGCTTCGACCGACGCATTACCATCGACCGGCCCAACCTGGCCGGACGTCTGGCCACCCTCCAGGTACACACCCGGAAGATTCGTCTGGCTGAGGACGTGGATTTGAACAAGATCGCCCAGGCCACCGCCGGATGCGTGGGCGCTGACCTGGCCAACCTGGTCAACGAGGCCGCCCTGCGGGCGGTGCGCCAGGGCCGCAAGGCCGTGAACCAGCAGGACCTGCTCTCCTCCTTCGAGTTTGTCATCGCAGGCAGCGAGAAGAAGGGCACGGTGCTCACCGAGCAGGAGAAGCGGATGGTGGCGTACCACGAGGTGGGCCACGCCCTGGTGGCGCATTTCCAGAAGAACAACGCCATGCCCGTGTCCAAGATCACCATCGTGCCCCACACTCAGGGCGCTTTGGGTTACACCCTCCACCTGCCCGAGGAGGAGAAGTTCCTCATGACGGAGGAGGACCTGCTGGCCGAGATTCGCTCTCTGTTGGCTGGCCGCTCGGCGGAGGAAGTGGTGTTTGCCTCCCGTTCTTCCGGTGCTGCCAACGACATCGAGCGGGCCACCGACATTGCCCGCAAGATGGTGACCATGTTCGGTATGAGCGAGAAGTACGGCATGATGGGCCTGGCCACGGTGCACAACCAGTACCTGGACGGCCAGCTGGGCCTGACCTGCGGCCAGGAGACCGCCGCCGGCATCGACAACGAGGTGCGTGCCATCATCGAGCGCTGCCACGGCGAGGCCATTCAGATTTTGAAGGACAACCGGGAGCTGCTGGACAAGATCGCCGCCTACCTGTTGGAGAAGGAGACCATCACCGGTGCCGAGATGGTGGCCATCATCGAGGGCCGGGACCCCGCTCTGGCAGAGGTCACCCTGGACAGCAACATCGAGCCCCCCGCCCGGGCCATCCACATGGTCAGCGAGCCGGTGCCCATGCCCCCCGCTTCCTCTCAGGAGCCGGAGCAGGACAAGGAGCCGGAGGCCGACTCTGACGGAGACCAGACCCCCGACGGGGAGAAGCCCGATCAGCCTCAGGAATAACTATCAGACAAAAACGGATGCAGAGTCAATTCTGCATCCGTTTTTTTGTAGGATTGTTCCCCCAGTCCAGCCGGGGTACAATCTTTTTTACTTTCTGCGCTGGTCAATGAGTTCCTTTACCTGTCGGCCCTGATCTACCGGAAGGTCTACCCACTTCCCCTGCACCTTGATGTTGAGGCGACCGCTGCCTGCTCCCCGTACCCGAGTGTCCTCGATTGCCGAATAGGGCAGCTCAAAGGGTTGGGTTTGTACCATCAGAAACTGCTTGCGAATCCAAATACCGCTGATACCAGATTCATTCAAATGCACACACACCTTTTTCCGCTGCATCAGGTTCCACACATGCAGGGGTACGTCAATCACCAGTAAGAAGGCCAGGAACTTCAGGACCATCTTTTCTTCGCTGAACAGCCAAGAGGGCAACTCGCTTTGAATGGACCAAACCCAGGCGGCGGCGAGGACCGAGAGGATGATGAACATGAAATCTGTAACCAAAGCCGGATTCCATGCAGAAAAAGACATGGAATGGGGTTGCCCGGCCTCCGTCTTACCACAGTTGGGACACTTCCCGGTTTGCTCGTCCAATGGAGTCCCACATTTTCCACAATACCGCATTTGTTTCTCTCCTTTATCTTCATTTCTGGAGACATATGGAAACATGTCTCTGCACTCATTTTAGTAAAGATATTTACTAAAGTCAATAGTAAATATCTTTACTATGATAACCTCCAAACCAGGACATGATAGGACTGTCATTGACTGGATGGGAGGCAAAAACATGGAGTATTACCAGAAACGCATTCGTGACCTGCGGGAAGACGCAGATAAGACCCAGAGTGAGATTGCCGAGATGTTGGGGACTTCTCAAACCATGTATGCCCGCTATGAACGGGGCGCCAGTGAGCTGCCCATTCGCCACCTGATCAAACTGGCCCGGTATTACCACGTCTCCACGGATGATATTCTCGGCCTGACTCCACTGAATTAGGGGAGTTGTCAGCCCTCCGGCGGACTGAGGGGGTGTCCTTCTCCGATTTGTCAGGCGGAGACCAGCGCCCCCGCCGGGGACGCTCCGCTGGGGTAACTTTCTGACTGGGCAGAAAGTTACCAAAGACCCACCAAAGGCGGGGCCTTCCCCCGCCTTGTGGAATCCACCCCGCGGTACTGGTGGAGGGTGCACCTTCCTCTGTTCGGCCCTTGGCTTGGTGAGGTCACATAGATGGCACGGCAATCCTATTGTAAGTTTCAGCTTCTATGGCAAGTAAACTTCTACCTCCAGGGCCTTACCCTGGCCAGCAACTGTTCCCAGTTGCCGGGGGCCGGGCGCAAAAAGCCCCTGAACATTGCCGAATTTCTTGCGTTGTTGGGTGTAGGGGAGGGGCTT
>NZ_NFKG01000045.1:0-12394 GCF_002160275.1 Pseudoflavonifractor sp. An187
GGACTGGGGGTGTCGTCGGGGGCCGGGGCATTCCCGCCGGTGTTGCCTCCCGTGCTCCCCGCGGCCCGGTTGACGGTGATGGTGTAGGTCTTTTTACTGCCGTTCTCCGCCGTGACCTGGACGGTGATGGTGTTGTTGCCCACACTCAGCCCCGTGTTGCCCCACACCGCCACCTTGGCCTTTCCATCAGCGGCCTTGGCGGACACCGCCACGCTGGTGGTGGAGTTGGACACCGAGGCGCTGTAGCTGGTGGTGCCGGCGGAGAAGCCGGGGGACAGGGTGCCGGGGCTGATGGACAGGGAGCTGAGGTTGTTGTTCCCCGAGGCGGTGTAGGGGGCGTTGATGGTGACCGTAGACCAGCCGGGGGTGATATTCATGGGGTCGCCATTTCCATCCACAATGGAGTTTTCATAGTTGTTGATGGTAGTCTTACCCGCTTTCAGCGCCTTGAAGGTCATCGAGAAGCTAATGTTACCCGTTCCAGCATTCTCTTTATCCATGACAATCACATTGCCGCTGGGGTATCCGTAGCCTAAATCACCGGAAACATATTGCAGATAGCTGGAGTCATAGTTCACCTTCACCGTGGCAATGGCCACAGCTCCGGTCACCCTCACATTGACGGTAAACGTTTGCCCCACAGTAACTGTAGGGTCCGAAAAAGTCACGGTGCAGGACTGCACTGCACGGCCCTGCGGGGTGGTGAGGCTCAGAACCAGAGTCAGAGCCATGACCAGGGCAATCCACTTACTTGCGAAGAATTTTTTCATTGATTCTCTCCTATTGAGTAATTAGAGATGTTCCCAACACATGGTTGCGAACTTTCACACGGTCGGTGTTGTTCACCCGTCCGTCCTTGTTCACATCGGCAGCCACAGCCAACGCTCCAGACAATTTACTGGTACCCAACACATGGTTACGGATTTTCACACGGTCTGAATTATCAATTTTTCCATCCCCGTTGGCATCTCCATAGATGACTACCGTCCACTTGGCATACTGGGTGCCGTCGTTGCGGTAGATGGTCACGGTGTCCCCGGTGCCCATCACGGCGGAGTCCTGCTTGGCCCCACCGCTGGCGGTCTTCACCTGGGCGTAGCCCCCCACGATGTTCAGGTTCTTCACAAAGTCGGAGCTCTTGGTGCCCAGAGTGATGCCCGAGACCTGCTTGGACCCGCTGACCTTGTACTTGGGATTGACGGAGAAGGAGTCCGAGCCGCCGGAGCTGCCCTCCCGGGCGATGGTGAGGGTAAAGGTGCGCTGGCTGCCGTTTTGGGCAGTGACCGTCACCTTCACCGTGTTGGCCCCCACCTTCAGCTGCACCGTCCCGGCGCCGCTGACCTTGGCGGTGGACGCCTTGGGGGTGGCGGTGATGGTGACGGAGGAGACGGAGTTGGGCACCACTACACTGTAAGAGGTGGTGTCGTTGTCAAAGCCCGGGGTGAGGGCGTAGTTGCCCACCTTCAAGGTGCTCAGGCGGTTGTCCGGGGAGCCGTCCCCGGTGGGCTGGGCACAGGGGCTGCTGGGCATATTGTCATACACGGGGATGGAGAACACCAGGGGGGACTGGCGCAGCTCCTCGCTGTACCCCCCGGCCAGACTCAGACCCTCGGAGGCAGCGCCCCACACACTGGTCATATACCGATGGGTAAAGGGGTTGTCCCCCTGGGCGTTGAACCGCTTTAAGTACATGGTGTCCTGTCCGGCGGTGACGTAGCCGTTGGCGTAGAACTGGGCTCCGCCGCTGATGGCCCGCACCCGGCTGTTCCAGGGCCGTCCATAGCTGGTGCCTGTGCCGTTGATGCCGCCCTTGGCGTAAATGAGGCCGTTTTTCACCGCGGTGTTGCCGCCTCCGGCCACAGCGCCGATGTTGTAGAAGTTAAAATATCCCTCAAAGCCGGGGGCCTTGCCGGAAATGCTGTCGCTGAGCCCCTTGGTGCCCTGCTCCTGGATGATCATGGCGGCCAGCACATAGGGGTTGACCCCCACCTTCTTGCCCGCATCATAGATCACCTGGGGGTAATAAATTCGCTTGCCGTCGGTGTCGGTGACGGTGGCATCCAGGAAGGTGCCGTCCACCAGCCGCTCCACCCCCGCCACGCTCTGCACCTGGGCGTCATAGCTCTGGAGGAGGAACTGGAAGATGCTGTTCTGGGTCAGGAAGTTCCGGGGGTCCATGTAGTAGGCCACAATCTCCCGGGAGGCAGCCACCCAGCCGCCGGAGTCAAACACCGTCCACACCCCGGTGTCCCAGTTGTAGGCCTTGGGGTCGGTGGACTTCCAGCTGGACTTGGAGGAGGACTGCACCAAACTGTTGCCGATTTTGGACTCCTGGTCCACGGCGTAGTTCCAGTCAAAGCCGTTGTGGTCGGCCTTGAACACCCACTCGGGGTACATGGCGTGGAGCACCTTCAACCCGCTCCAGTAGGACTCGGGGAAGCCCTGCTGTTTGAGGTAGGCCTCAAACTCCTTGTCATCCACACCGCCGTCAATGAGCTTGATATAGGTGCTGATGACGTATCCGGTGCCGCCGTTGTAGTCAATGGCATACCAGGTGGCGCCGTCTGAGGCCTTTTTCTCCCCGGTGATGGTGACGGTGGTGCCGTCGTAAATAAGTCCCAGCCGGGTGTACGAGGTTCCCGCTCCCGCACGCACGCTCAGGCCCACCTCGGTGCCAGTGACCACGCCGTAGCGCACGCCTCCGGCGTACACCGCCACAAAGGCGGACAGAACCACCATGCAGGCAAAAAACACCGCCGCCAGCCCTGCCAGCGTCCGTGTTTTCTTCTCCATTCTTCTTCCACTTTGTAACATTCGTCTCTCCTTATTCTCTTCCACACGGGCCGTTTTTGACAAAGACCGCCCAATTCTTCCATATAATGCCATATTTCGGGGTGCAATGCACCCGTTACTAAACACTCGACAAATATTTTATAAGATGAGGCCTCCCTTGTCAACCAAGGCAGGCCTCATCCGTCCAAAATCGTCAGATTGTCGTATGGTTTACTCTTGCAGCTCGGCGGCAATCAGGTCCACACAGTCGTCCAAATAGCGGCGCAGGGGCTGCTCGCCCCCCATGGCGATGCGGATGCCGCAGCGGTTGGCGGGGATGAGCACCTTGATGGCGGAGCTGTCCCCCACCGCCTGGGCCATACGGGGGGAGATCTCCCCCATCAGGCCGTTGGCCATGAGGATGGCCACGGACCCCACCACGAAGTCCGCCTTTCCCACATTGAAAATCACCGCACTCTCCCCGGTGGCGCCGTCCTCGGCTCCCCCCTTGAGCATAGCCTCAGTGGCGGCGGAGTTGGTGCCCACCGCCCGCACGTGTACCTGGGGCAGCCGCTCCCTGAGCCGGGCCACCAGGGCCTTGCCCATGCCGCCGCCGTGGCCGTCCACCACCACCACCAGGGGTCTTGTGTCCCGCATGTCGTCTCCTCCTCATTGGATCTGTTTTTATATATGATAGCACATTTCCCCTCCCCTGCCAATGCAGCCGGGGCTCAGGATTGATTTTCCTGGTCAAATGGTGTAAACTATCTTGTAATGCTCTCATATTTCCGAAGATTTTGTCAGGAGGGAAGCCTATGTCCCATCCGTATTCCCATTATCAGGAAAGCGCCGCCTATCTGAGGGCTCAGCTGGGGGAATTTGTCCCCAAAGTGGCCCTGATTCTAGGCTCCGGCCTGGGGGATCTGGCCCAGGAGGTGGAGAACGCCGTGGCAGTTCCCTACGCCTCCATTCCCCACTTTCCCCGCTCCACTGCCCCCGGACATGTGGGGCAGCTGGTCTTTGGCGCCTTGGCAGGCAAGCCCGTGGCGGTGATGCAGGGCCGGGTGCACCACTACGAGGGGTACTCCTATGAGGATGTGGCCTATGGCGTGCGGGTGCTGCGGCTGTTGGGGTGTGACACCCTGCTGGTGACCAACGCCGCCGGGTGCGTCCGCCCAGACTGGAACGCCGGGGACATCATGCTCCTCACCGACCAGATCAAGCTGGGCGGGGAGTCCCCGCTGCGGGGGGAGAACCTCCCGGAATTTGGGGTGCGCTTCCCCGACGCCTCCCACCTGTACACCCCCCGGCTCCAAGAGGTGGCCCGCCAGGTGGCCCAGGAGCTGGGTAGCCCCCTGCGGGAAGGGGTATACTATTACAGCTTCGGGCCCCAGTATGAGACCCCCGCCGAGATTCGGGCCATCCGGGCTCTGGGCGGGGATGCGGTGGGCATGTCCACCGCCCCCGAGGTCATCGTGGCCGCCCACTGTGGCATGGAGGTGCTGGGCTTCTCGCTGCTGTCCAACCTAGCCGCCGGGATGCTGCCCAAGCCCTTGAGCGAAGAGGAAGTGCTGGAGGCGGGCAAAGCCGCCCGGCACCGGTTTGTGCCCCTGGTCCTGGGCTGTCTGGCCCAGTTATAAGGAGGAACCTATGTCCGTACTATTTACCAATGTCACCGCCGTCCTCATGGACGAGGCGGGGACCATTCTCAAAAACGGCTATGTCCAGGTGGAGGGTACCTCCATCACCTATGTGGGCACCCACCGCCCCCAGGGCGACTTTGACCGGGTGGTGGACTGCTCGGGCAAGGTGATGATGCCCGGCCTGGTGAACGCCCACACCCACCTGCCCATGACCCTCATGCGGGGATACGGCGGTGGCTGCGACTTGCAGACCTGGCTCCACGACTACATCTTCCCCGCGGAGGGCAAGCTGGACCCCCGGGCGGTGCAGGCCGGGGCGGGGCTGGGCCTGGCGGAGATGATCGCCTCCGGCGTCACCTGCGTGGCGGACATGTACATGTTCACCTCCACCATCGCCCAGGAGATTTTGAAGGCCGGCATCAGCGCCAATCTGTCCTGCGGCGGGGTGTATTTTGGCGACCCGGCCGACTTTCACCCCGACACCTGCGGAGACTGCGTGGCTCAGCGGGCCCTCACCGAGGAGTTCCACGGGGCGGGAGACGGGCAAATCCTCCTAGACGCCTCCATCCACGGAGAGTACACCTCCTCCGCCCCCCTGTGGCAGTGGATGGCCCAGTTCGCCCACGACCATCACCAGCGCATGCACGTGCATGTGTCGGAGACCAAGAGTGAGCACCAGGCCAGCCTGGACCGCCACGGCCTCACCCCCATCCAGACGCTGAACCAGTACGGGGTGTGGGACAACGGCGGCATTGCCGCCCACTGTGTGTACACCACCCCGGAGGACTGGGCCATTATGGCGGAAAAAGGGGTGTCCTGCGTCCACAATCCCTATTCCAACCTGAAATTGGGTTCGGGCATCGCCCCCATCCCCGACATGCTCCAGGCCGGGGTGAATGTGGCTCTGGGCACCGACGGCATGTCCTCCCACAACAGTGCCGACCTGTTTGCCGACATGAAGCTGGCGGCGCTGCTGCCCAGCGGGGTGCGCTGCACCCCCGGGGTGGTCACCCCCCGGCAGGCTCTGGAGATGGCCACGGTGGCGGGTGCCCGGGCGCTGGGCCGTCCCACGGGCCAGATTGCCGTGGGCAAGGTGGCGGACCTTATCCTGTTGGACTTCACCGCCCCCAACCTCACCCCCTGCCATGACGTGGTGGAAAACCTGGTGTTTGCCGCCCACGGCTCCAATGTGGTGATGAATATGGCCCGGGGCAACATCATATATGAAAACGGTACCTTCCACACGCTGGATGTGGAGCGGATTCAGGCCGAGGTCCGGGACTATGCCCTCCCCCTCCTCTTCCACTGACCCTGGACTTCTTGGTGAAAGGTTGAGATTATGTCAAATCCCACTTCCAAAAACAAAAATAATACCTTCTTTGGCGGCGCCGCCATTCTGGCCGCCGGTATTGTCATTGTCAAGCTCATTGGAGCGCTGTACAAGATTCCCTTGGGCAACATCCTGGGGGAGGCGGGGTTCTCCGACTTCAACACCGCCTACTACATCTACTCCCTGCTCATCACCGTCTCCACCGGCGGTCTGCCGGTGGCCCTGTCCAAGATGATCTCGGAGGCCCACGCTCTGGGCCGTCACAATCAGGTGCAAAAGACCTTCCGGGTGGCCTTTCTCACCTTCCTGGCCCTGGGCACCATCAGCTTCTGCCTGATGTTCTTCTTCCCCCAGCAGTTGGCAAACCTGATGAACAACTCCCGCAGCTGGTACTCCATCCGGGCTCTGGCCCCCGCCATCTTCTTCCTGTGCCCCCTGTCCGCCATGCGGGGCTACTTCCAGGGCCACTCCATCATGACTCCCACGGCCGTGTCCCAGATCATCGAGGCCCTGAGCAAGCTAGTTATTGGCCTGACTTTGGCCTATTTCCTGCTCAAATCCTCCAACAATGAGTCTGTGGCCGCCGCTGGCGCCATCTTCGGCGTGTCCGTGGGCTGCGCTTTGGGCATGCTGTACACCGCCTTCTGCTTCCGCTCCCACCATGGGAGCACCCCGGTGGGGCAGGACAAACCGGAATCCTCCAAGAAGATTTTCCGCACCCTGCTCCAGCTGGCCATTCCCATCACCCTGGGCTCTTCGGTGATCGGCCTGGTGAACCTCATTGACACCAGCATGATCTATGGGCGGCTCCAGGACGGAGCCGGTTTTACCGAGCTGGAGGCCCGCTCCCTCAAGGGCGTCTTTGACCAGGCGGCTACCCTGTACAACCTGCCCTCCTCCTTCATGGTGCCTCTCACCGCCTCCATCATCCCCGCGGTGTCGGCGGCTCAGGCGGTGAAGAACCGGAAGCTGGGGGCCCAGATCAGCGAGACCGCCCTGCGCACCACCGCCCTGCTGGCCATTCCCGCCGGCGTGGGTCTGTTTGTGCTCAGTGAGCCCATCATGCGGCTGCTCTACCCCACCACCGACGTGGAACTGGGCGGCTGGATGCTGTCCGTGCTGGGCATCGCCGTCATCTTCGTGTGCTTCATGCTGGTGTGCAACGCCATCATGCAGGCCCACCGCCTGGTGACCATCCCCATGGTCACCACCATCATTGGGTGCCTGTTCAAGCTGCCCATCAACTACATTCTGGTGGGCAACAAGGACATCAACATCCACGGCGCTCCCGTGAGCACCCTGGTGTGCTTTGCCATCATCGCCGTGCTGGACCTCATCATCATCAAGCGCACCCTGCCCCGCTCTCTGAGCCTGACCCGAGCCTTCGGCAAGCCCCTGGTGTCCGCGGTCGTCATGGGTCTGGCAGTGTGGGCCTGCTATGGCCTGTCCTCCTCCGTCCTGGGTGGCATGTCCGCCTTCCAGACCGCCGCCAAAACCCTGAGCAACTCGGGCAACGCCATTTGCACCCTCTTCTCCGTGGGTGTAGGCGGCCTGGTATATCTGGCTCTGGTGGTGCTGCTCCGGGCCATCTCTCCCCAGGACTTGAAGTTTATGCCCAAGGGCGACAAGATTGGCCGCCTGCTGCGCATCACCCCCGCCGAATAACTTCCCCGGCAAAAAGGTTCCATTTTGAAATAATCCTTGCATTGTAGGTGATAGTATGGTAGATTTTTCTCTCAAGGACAAGTACAACGTCCAAGACCTCGTTGACATTGTAAAGGTACTGCGGGCTCCCGGCGGCTGCCAGTGGGACGCCCAGCAGACCCATGAGTCCATCCGCCGCAACTTCCTGGAGGAGGCCTACGAGGTGGCCGAGGCCATTGACCAGCAGTCCACCGAGCACCTCCAGGAGGAACTGGGCGACGTGCTGCTCCAGGTGGTGTTCCACACCTCCATTGAGGAGGAGGAGGGCCGCTTCAACCTGGACGACGTGGCCAACGGCGTGTGCCAGAAGCTCATCTTCCGCCACCCCCATGTGTTTGGGGATGTGACCGTCTCCTCCACCGGGGAGATTCTGGCCAACTGGGAGGAGCTGAAGAAGAAGGAGAAGGGCCAGGCCACCCAGGCCGACGCCGTGGACGCGGTGGCCCGCTCTCTGCCCGCTCTGTGGCGGGCGGAGAAGGTGCAGAAGAAGGCCGCCAAGGTGGGCTTTGACTGGGACAGCGTGGACGGCGCGGTGGACAAGCTCTCCGAGGAACTGGGCGAGGTGAAGCAGGCCATCGCCGGCCACGGAGACCCCGCCGAGGAGCTGGGAGACCTGCTCTTTGCCGCCGTGAATGTGGCCCGCTTTTTGAAGGTGGACCCGGAGGACGCCCTCCAGGCCGCCTGCGACAAGTTTGCCGCCCGGTTCCGCCGGGTGGAGGGGGCCGTCACCGCCCAGGGCAAGCAGATGGAGGACATGAGCCTCACCGAGCTGGACGACATCTGGAACGCCATCAAGCACCAGCCTTGAATTGTAGACCATTAGGAGGAACAAACGACCATGAACAAAGCTGATCTCATCAACGCCGCCGCTGAAAAGGCCGGGCTGTCCAAGAAGGACACCGAGGCCGCCCTCAACGCCGCCCTGGAGGCCATTACCCAGGCCCTGGCCCAGGAGGAGAAGGTGCAGCTGGTGGGGTTTGGCTCCTTTGAGGTGAAGAGCCGTGCCGCCCGCATTGGCCGCAATCCCCACACCAAGGAGCAGATCAACATCCCCGCATCCAAGACCCCTGTGTTCAAGCCCGGCAAGGCGCTGAAGGACAGCATCGGAGCATAAGGAGAAGCATAGGAGGATTTCTATGAGACTTGACAAGTGGTTGAAGGTGTCCCGGCTCATCAAGCGGCGCACCGTGGCCAATGAGGCCTGTGACAACGGCCGCATCACCGTGGGGGGGCGGGTGGTAAAGGCCTCCTACGAGGTGAAAGTGGGGGACATCCTGGAGATGAAGTTTGGCGAGAAGGCCATCCGGGTGGAAGTGCTGTCCACCGCCGACATTGTGGGCAAGGCGGATGCCAGCGCCATGTATCAGCAGCTATAAAAGGCAAAAAACGTGGGAGTACCCTGAGGTGCTCCCACGTTTTTGCATTTCTTATATGTCCCGCCTTGATGAACTTGTCCTTTCTTTTTTGTCTTATACAGGCTTCCAGCCTGGTGGGGACGCTTCCCGCTGGGGGTTTCTTTTGAGCGGGCAAAAGAAACCAAAACCCGCTTAGGGCGTTCCCCCCTAAGGACCTCCCTGGGGTACGAGATTGGAACTGCGTCAAGCTGGTGTTCGGCCCGTCACCCTTGCTGTGGCCCCTGTCACTGCCACTACACCAGGCCACCTTTGGCAGCTGGCCCTACAGCCGGGCGGTTTCCACCTCCGGGCCTCCCCTGGCCAAGCGGCGTTCCCGCCGCCGGGAGTCAGGCCACCAACAGCTGGGAACAGCGGTGCACCAGGGTGAGGCCCTGGCAGTAGAAGTAGTATTTGTCAGAGGAGTAGGTGTTTTCTGTAGATTTTCCTCGCTATCCATGTGACCCCACCAGTCCAAGAGCCGAGAAGAGAACGGCGCATACTCCATCCAGTACCGGCGGGGTGGATTCCACAAGGCGGGGGAAGGCCCCGCCTTTGGCGATTCTTTCCCCGATTTCTCATCGGGGAGAAATCGGGCCCAGCGGAGCGTCCCCGGCGGGGACACTGGTTTCTGCCAAGAAAATCGGAGAAGAACCATCCACCACAGCGAAGTCCTGAGAATCAGGCAGACTCTTCTGCCAAATTCCCGGTATACAGCTGATAATACTTGCCCTTCTTCTCGATGAGCTCGTCATGGGTGCCCCGCTCGATGATGCGGCCCTGCTCCATGACCATGATGCAGTCGGCGTTGCGCACCGTGGACAGCCGGTGGGCAATGACAAAGGTGGTGCGCCCGGTCATCAGAGCGTCCATGCCGTCTTGCACCAGCCGCTCGGTACGGGTATCGATGGAAGAGGTGGCCTCGTCCAGAATGAGCACGGGCGGATCGGCCACGGCGGCCCGGGCGATGGCCAGCAGCTGCCGCTGACCCTGGCTTAGGTTGGCCCCGTCTCCGGTGAGCATGGTGTCATACCCGTCAGGCAGGCGGCGGATGAAGCCGTCGGCATTGGCCAGCCGGGCGGCGGCCATGCACTCCTCGTCGCTGGCCTCCATGTTACCGTATCGGATGTTGTCCATCACCGTGCCGGTAAACAGGTGGGTGTCCTGGAGCACGATGCCCAGGGAGCGGCGCAGGTCCGCCTTCTTGATCTTGTTGATGTTGATGCCGTCGTAGCGAATCTTGCCGTCGGCAATGTCATAAAAGCGGTTGATGAGGGGATAAAACAGAGAGATGCACAATCCCTCCGACCCGGCTCACGCCGGGCCACCTCCCTTTACACAAGGGAGGCTTTTCGCAATTCCCATCAAGCACAAAAAAACACCGTTGTAAAGGAAACTTCTCCTTCACAACGGTGTTTTTCTTATTTTTCCAGCTGTTTCAAATGGGCTTTACAGATGAGATTGATGTACTGGGACAGGGAGCGGTCACAGTCCTCCGCCAGCACCTTCAGCTTTTCCACCACGTCCTCATCCAGGGTGATGCTCACCTTTTGTTTCAGGGGCTTCATGTTCCCACCCCTTTAGCGCAGGAATCCGTCCAGAATCTTCTGCTCGGCCTCCTCCTCGGTGAGACCCAGCGTCATGAGCTTCAAGAGCTGATCTCCGGCAATCTTGCCGATGGCCGCCTCGTGGATGAGCTGGGCGTCCGTGTGGCCCGCCACAATGGCAGGAATGGAGCTGACCTTGGCGTGGTCCATAATGATGGAGTCACACTGGACGTGGCCGAAGCAGGGGGCATCCCCCTGCACCTGGGGATAGAACACCTGCACGGAGTTGTCCTGGGCCACAGACCGGGAGATCACCTGGGTACGGGCCCCCTCCCCCTTCATGATGACCTCCATTTTGCTCTCGGCAAACTGGTCGCCGTGGGTGAGCAGGCGCTCGGTGACCACCGCCTCGGCATTGGCCTCCATCTCCACCTTGGTGTAGCGGCGAGTGGAGTCCACGCCCCGAATCTGCACCGTCTCCAGCTGGATGGAGGCGCCCTCCTCCAGGTAGATGATGGTGTGGGGGTTGAGGATGCGCTTTCCGGTGCCCTCGCCCTCGCCGTAGTGCTTCTCCACATAGCGCACCTTGGCATTCTTGCCCACGTAGAAGGTGTGGACGCCGTCGTGCTGAGCGGTCTCACAGCCGGAGTTGTGGATGCCGCAGCCAGCCACAATGCTCACATCGCTGTTCTCGCCGATGTGGAAGTCGTTGTACACCAGGTCGGTGAGACCGGTCTGGGTGACGATAACGGGGATGTGCACCGACTCGTTGACGGTGCCGGGGGCAATGTGAATGTCGATGCCCGGCTTGTCCTCCTTGCTCTCAATGACAATGTTGGCGGAGTTGCTGCGCCCCTCCAACTGACCGTTCTTGCGGATGTTATACGCCCCCTGGGGCACACGCTCCAGGTCTGCGATCTCCCGGAGCAGATGGGTGTCGATGGAATTCATGCCTGGGCTCCTCCCTTCACAAAGGCGCACCCGGATTGGGTGTTTTCCAGAATCTTGGGGAACATCTCCTCTTTGGCCCCCCGCTCCACCACCTCGCCTCCGGCGATCATGACGATCTCATCGGCCAGGTTGATGATGCGCTCCTGGTGGGAGATGATGATGATGGTGGCCTGCCGCTTCTCGTGGATATAGCGGAAGGTCTCGGTGAGCTTGGCAAAGCTCCACAGGTCAATGCCCGCCTCCGGCTCGTCGAAGATCATCAGGGGAGACTTCCGGGCCAGAATGGTGGCGATCTCAATGCGCTTGACCTCGCCGCCGGACAGGGAGTTGTCCACCTCCCGGTCGATATAGTCGGCGGCACACAGCCCCACCTGGGTCAGCAGCTGGCAGCCCTCGGCGTGGGTGAGCTGGTCGTTGCCAGAGGCCAGGCTCAGCAGGTCCCACACCCGCAGCCCCTTGAAGCGGGGGGGCTGCTGGAAGCCGTAGCTGATGCCCCGGCGGGCCCGCTCGGTGATATTCAGATTGGTAATGTCCTCCCCGTTCCAGATGATCTGGCCGGAAGTGGGCTGGTTGAGACCCATGATGGTCTTGGCCAGGGTGGTCTTGCCGCCGCCGTTGGGGCCGGTGACCACCAGGAAGGTGCCGTCCTGGACGTTCAGGGACACATCCTTCAAAATCTCCTTCTGACTGCCCTCTCCCTCCACAGAGAAGGTCAGATGTTTCAGTTCCAACATAGTGCAAATCTCCCGTTTGAAGCCGTCCCCCGTGGGAGGGACGGCTTATAATTCATAGTTTTCTTATATGTTTTGCTAGTATATCATGATTATACCCATCTGTCAACCGTGGCAATCCCTGGATTGGGGCATAGAATGGGGTATTTAGGAGGTGTTTTCCCATGGATGAGATCATGAATTCCCGTTCCCAGAGCCAGGAGGTCTTTGAGCGGGTGTGGGCCCGGGTCATGGGCTCCGCCGCGCCCCAGACCGCTGCCCAGCCCCAGCCGGAGCCGGTCTCCCAGCCCGCCCCCGAGGCCCAGCCTGTCATGGCCCCCCAGAC
>NZ_NFKG01000046.1:0-12322 GCF_002160275.1 Pseudoflavonifractor sp. An187
TTCAGACTGTCCAAAAACCCCTGTTTTCATGAAGCGAAAACAGGGGTTCTAGTCGTATTTTGGGGAACAATAGCAAATATGATGCGCAAAATGGAGTTCTCCCAACTCCATTTTGCTAGCTTTTTCAAATTCATGGCAGCATATTTAAGCCTAACCCACCTGGTAACGGCGGCTAGACCTCTGTGGTGCGTATAACGCATAGCGTGCTTCTCCTTTGCATCAGCAAACACACGCTCAATGGTTTCTTTTCGTTGGGCATAGATTTTCTTGCCCTTTTCGGTTTTGCGGATGGCCTCCACAATATCCAGATACTCCTGCCAGATATGTGTGGTCATTGCCTTTTGCCCCTTTTCATTGGCTCCGCATTTAAATTTACATGGGCAAGATTTGCACTTGGACGGAGTCGTACGGTAAGTACGTTTTCCTTCCTTGTCCGTGGTGGTGTGTCGCAGCACACCACCTTGAGGGCAAATGAAACTGTCAGTTACAGGATCATACTCATACTCCCAAGGCTTGTACCGTTCTTTATCTCCTTTATACCTGGTATAGGGCATGATGGGGATTCTCCCATCCTCCAGAATCTTCTTTGCAATCCAAGGGGTTTTATATGCTGCGTCCATTGCCACATACTTCGCATGTTCAAATTTAGCTGTTATTTCATCGTAAAGTGCATCCCAAGCTACGCTGTCATGAATATTTCCTGCGGTTACTTCTACTCCAAGAATAAACCCTCGCCTATCACAAGCTGTGTGTGCTTCGTATGCAAACTGCCGTTCATGCTCTCCTTTGATGAACATTCCCGCATCGGGGTCGGTTGTGGAAACTGTCTTTTCAACCATCCCTCCACCAGAGGTGCCCTCATCATCGTGATCGTCATCGTCGTTGATAGGCTTTTTCCCCAACTTCTCACGTTCGGCATTTACTTCCTCCCGAAGCTGCTCAGCATATACCTTGGCAGCTTTGGCCACCTGTTCTTTTTGATACTTCTTCTTGTTCGCACTGGCCTTAATGTGTGTCCCGTCAATAAACACGGTTCGGGGGGCTACCATGCGGTTATTCAGTGCTTTGTTCAGAATGTGCTCGAAAATTTCCATGGTCAAGTCTTCAGGAAACCTATGGCAAAAGGCATAACTCACTGTTGAAAAGTGGGGGATCTCCTCCAATAATCCATAGCCCAAAAACCAACGATAGGCCAGATTTACGATAATGTCCCGGTATGTCTGGCGCAACGATGCAATTCCAAACAAATGCTGAATCAGAGCCATTTTAATTAACACGACGGGGTCTATACCTGGTCTCCCGTTGTCATGGCAATAGTATGGATCCAGTTTCTCATACAACCACTCATAGTCCATGACCTTTTCCACTTTCCGAAGCAAGTGATCTTGGGGCACCAATGCTTCCAAATCTGTCACCACGGCCTCTTTTCGTGAATCTTTTCTCCATTGCTCCATAAAGCACACCCCCACATCTGATACCATTTTACCAGATGCGGGGATGTTTTGGAAGTTTTTCGACAGTCTGAAGAACGGGCTTGGTAGCCCGTTCTTTTTTATGCTTCTTCTTCGGTTTCTTTGGGGAGTTTCTTCACCAGAATCTCCAGCACCCGGTGGTGTTCCACACTGGTGACGGTGACGTCCAGGTCCTGCCACACGAAGTGGTCGCCCACGTCGGGAATGCGGCCCATCTGCTCCAGCACCCAGCCGGAGACGGTGGCGGCGTCACAGGAGCCAGTCACCGAGAACAGGTCGTACATGTCGTCCAGGTTGGCCGAGCAGGCAATGAGGTAGCCGCCGTCCGGCTGGGGGCGGAACTGCTCCACCACCTCGTCGTGCTCGTCCCAGATGTCGCCCACCAGTTCCTCCACCACGTCCTCCATGGTGAGCAGGCCCTCGGTGCCGCCGTACTCGTCCACCACAATGGCCATGTGGGTCTTGGTGCGCTGGAACTGGCGCATCAGGTCGTCAATTTTGGTGCCGGTGGTCACATGGAGCACCGGGTGAATGAGGGGGGCCAGCTGGGTGCGCCCGTGGTAGCGGGCGGCAAACAGGTCCTTCTGGTGGATGACGCCCACCACGTTGTCCAGGGACTCATGGTACACCGGCATCCGGGAGTACCCCTCCTGGGCAAACAGGGCGGTGGCCTCCTCCATGGTGGCGGTGTCCTCCAGGGCCACGATATCCACCCGGGGGGTAAGAATGTCCGAGGCCTCCAGATCGTCAAAGCGAATGGCGGAACAGATGAGCTGGCTCTCCTCGGCGTCCAGACCGCCCTGGTCCTCCGCCTCGGTGACCATGGTCACCAGTTCCTCGTTGGTAATGCCCACATCCTCCTTGGTGTGGAAGACTTTGGACAGCAGCTTCTTCCACAGGGAGAAGAAGAAGGTGGCAGGGGTGAGAATCACCATGAAAAACCGCAGGATGGGGGCGGAGAACAGGGCGAAACTCTCAGGGGACTCTTTGGCCAGACTCTTGGGGGAGACCTCGCCGAAAATCAAAATCACAATGGTGAGTACCACCGTGGATACGGCGGGGCCGCTGGTCTTGCCCAGCAGGTCGATAAAGAGCACGGCGGACAGGGTCGTGGCCACATTGTTGACAATGTTATTGCCAATCAGGATGGTGGACAGGAGCTGATCGTATTGGTCGGCCAGAGCCAGCACACGGGCGGCCCGGGCATCTCCGTTGTCCGCCCGACTTTTCAGCCGGATGCGGTTGAGGGAGGTAAAAGCCGTTTCGGTGGCGGAGAAATACGCACTCATCACCACCATACAAATCAATACGATTAGCAGAACTATACTGTCATCACCCAACACGGAATCATCACTCCTCCATTTATTCTCTTTCTTATGTGCTTGGGTATTGTCACCAAATATACCACATCCCTGGACAATATGCAAGAAAAAGTCGTGTAAAGGAAAGGCGAGACCAGGGAAGAGCGGAGAAAAATTTGTGCCATGCCGTGAGAGGAACACGGCATGGCACAAGAGGATGGATGTTAATTTCAGTTTATTCTTCCGCCATGGCCTTGGCAGCGGCAATGGCCTTCTCCTGGGCGGCGGGCGGGCAGTCCTCATAGCGGACGAAGTGGAACACAAAGGAGCCACGGGACTGGGTCATGGCCCGCAGGTCGATGGCGTAGGTCATCATCTCGGCCATGGGCACCTCAGCGGTGATCACCTGGCTGCCGTCGTCGGTGGGGTCCATACCCATGACGCGGCCACGGCGCTTGTTCAAATCGCCGATGACATCGCCCATGTAATTGTCGGGCACGGTGACCTTCAGCTCACCCACAGGCTCCATGAGCACGGGGGAGGCCTCGGGCAGAGCGGCCTTGTAGGCCAGCTGAGCGGCGGTCTTGAAGGCGATTTCGGAGGAGTCCACCGGGTGGTAGCTTCCGTCGTACAGAGTGGCTTTCAGATTCACCACGGGGTAACCAGCCAGTACGCCGTGGAGGCAGGCTTCCCGCAGACCCTTTTCTACGGCGGGGAAGAAGTTCTTGGGCACGGAGCCGCCGAACACCTCTTCGCAGAATTCCAGCTCTTCGTTGGGACCGGGCTCGAAGCGAATCCACACGTCACCGAACTGGCCGGAACCACCGGTCTGCTTCTTATGGCGGCCCTGCTTGGACACGCTCTTGCGAATCTTCTCGCGATAGGCCACACGGGGCTCGCTGAGCTCCACTTCCACGCCGAAGCGGCTCTTGAGCTTGCTCACCAGCACGTCCATCTGGATGTCGCCGGCGGTGGTCACCACCATCTGGTGGGTCTCGGCGTTGTTCACCACCCGGAAGGTGGGATCTTCCTCGTTGAGGCGGGCCAGACCTGCGGCGATCTTATCCTCCTGGCCACGGACCTTGGGGGCGATGGCCTTGGAGTAGTTGGGTTCGGCGAAGGGCAGGGGGTCCAGCTTCATAAACTTACGGGCGTCACACAGGGTGTCGCCAGTCTTCACCTTGTCCATCTTGCCAATGGCGCCGATGTCGCCGCACATGAGCTCCTTGACCTCGGTGTTCTTCTTGCCGCTCATCACATACAGACGGCCCAGCTTTTCGTTGTTGCCGGTGTTGGTGTTCACCAGAGTCATGTCGGGGGACAGGTGGTCGGAGAGCACCTTGACAAAGGAGAACTTGCCGTACTGGTCGGCCACCGTCTTAAAGACGTAGGCGGCGGGCACAGCACCCTGGGAGACGATGAACTCGGCGGGCTCGCCCTCACGGTCGGTACCCATGGCGGGAATACCTTCCAGAGGAGTGGGGAGCAGGTCGATGATCAGGTCCAGCAGCATCATAGTGCCCAGGCCGGTGTAGGCGGAGCCGCACAGCACGGGGACGATGGAGCCGTCCTTGACGCCGGCCTTCAGGCCCTGCACCACCTCGGCGTAGGTGAAGGGCTCGCCGGAGAAGTATTTGTCCATGAATTCCTCGCTGGTCTCAGCGACAGACTCCATGAGTTTTTCGTAAATTTCCTCAATAACGGGGACCTTGTCCTCGGGGACCTCGATCTCCACACGCTTGCCGTCGTGGAGCTCGAAGGCTCTCTTGTGGAGCACATCGGCGATGCCGGTGACACGCTTGTTCTCGTCCCAGATGGGGACCACCATGGGGGCGATGTTCTTACCGAAGTGCTCGCGGAGGGTATCGAAGGCAGAGTTAAAATCCACATTGTCTTCGTCCATCTTAGAGATGTAGATCAACCGGGGCATCTTCCGCTCATTGAGCAGCTTCCAGGCCCGCTCGGTGCCCACAGACAGGCCACCCTTGGCTGCGCACACCAGAATACCGGCGTCGGCCACAGACAGGCACTCCACCACTTCACCGGCAAAATCGAAGTTACCGGGGGTGTCCAGCACGTTGATCTTACAACCGTTATATTCCACAGGAATCACAGAGGCGGAGATGGAGATCTGACGCTTGATTTCCTCGGGATCGTAGTCGCTGACGGTGTTGCCGTCGGAGGTCTTACCCAGACGGTCGATGACGCCGGTCGTACGCAGGAAGCTCTCCACCAGAGTGGTCTTTCCGTTACCACCGTGACCCAACAGACAGATGTTTCGAATTGCATGCGGAGAATAGCTCATGTTTGTTCCACTCCTTAATCTTTGCCATTTGCGCCATCCCTGGGGAATGGGCTTGAATGAATTATACAATGGTGTTCCATAAAATGCAATGGTAATTTGACAAAATGACGAAAACTTTTTAACGCTACTGTGAAAAATAGTGCGAAGACAGTAAAGGGGAAACGGTTTACTCACGTTGGGGGAGAAGAACAAATACAGGCTTTGCCTGGTGGCAAAACCTGTATGAGAGTGGTAAAAATTCGGTTGTCGATGGGTGGAAAATTGGGGAGAATGACGAAAGGTTCCGTCTCAGGCCTGGGGCCAGACCACGGCGATGTTGCCGCTGCCGTCAGGCTGGGCGGCATCCACCTGGGTGTAGGCTACGCCGGACTGGTCCAGATGGGAGGCCAGGGCTGTGGCAGTGTCCGGGGCGACCACACAGCACAGATATCCCCCTTCCAGGGTGGTGACGGGGAGGTCGCCCAGCAACTCCTGGCTTTCCTGAGACAGGGGAGCGGAGAGGAGCAACACCGTGTCGCCGCCGGGGACGGAAAACTCCTGGGGCTGGACGGAGAAGACGGCGGGGGCGATCCCGGGATTGGAACGGGCGGCCACCGGAGAAGAATTCTCCTGGCTTTGGTGGAAGGAGGAATAGCCCAGAGCCACCACCAGGGCCAGACAAGCGGCTAGAGCGCCGCAGGCCTTTCCGGCTCGGGGGAAGCGAAGGACCGGGGCGGTCTGGCGGGGCAGACCGCCCAGAATCTGCTGGTGCAGCTGGGGGGGCACATCCGCGGTCAGGCGGTGCAGGTCCCCGCTGAGCTGGGACAGCTCCCCATATAGTTGGGCGCAGGAAGGGCAGACCTTCCGATGCTCTTCCAGCTGGGCGTGTTGGGCAGGGGTCAGCTCGCCGTCCAAGTCGGCGCTGATCCACTCCAGATAGGTCTCATGTTCCATGCCCTTCACCGTCCTTTCGTAGGCAAATTTTATCTCTTCGTTTCGTTAGACGCATCTCAGGGGGAAAAGTTCCCGCTTTGACGCAAATAATTTGCCAGAGCCAGCCGGGCCCGGGCCAGCCGGGACTTCACGGTTCCATCAGACAGGCCCAGAATGGCCCCAATCTCCTGGTAGGAGAGGCCATTGATCTCCCGCAGCACCAGGATGCGGCGGTGCTCTTGGGACAGCTGCTGAAGCCCCTGCTCCAGAGCAGTCATCCTCTCTCCCTGCTCCAGGTGCTCCTGGGGGGAGGGGCCGGGGTGGGGCAGCTGTTGGGCCAGAGAGAGGCTCTCCTCATCGTCCAGAGAGGCATCTCCCCGCCGCTTTTTCTCCCGGCGAAGCAGGTCCAGACAGGCGTTGTCGGTGAGGCGGTAGAGCCAGGTGGAAAAGCTGCTCTCCCTGCGGAAGGTGGGCAGGGCCCGCCACGCCTTCCAAAAGACCTCCTGGGTCACGTCGGCGGCGTCCTCCCGGTTGCCCACCAGGCGCAGGGCCTGGTGGTAGACCACCGTCTCATATTGTTCCACCAGGTGGGCGAAGGCCTGGGTATCTCCCTGGGCGGCCTGGCCGATCCACTCCTGTTCTTCCACATTCCTCACCTCCTGCGTGGAAATCTGTTACTCCATCAGCACAGGTCCCGGCGAATGCCTGCCGTGACCTTGTAAAAATCCTCTGCCGTGGACATGGAGCAGATTTGCTCCTTCCAGTACCCGGCGTAGGGCACCCCTTTCAGGTACCAGGCGTAGTGGCGGCGCATCTCCAGACAGGCGATGCGCTCTCCCTTGTGGGCCATGGCCAGCTCAAATTGGCGCACGGCCACGTCACAGCGCTGGGCCAGGGGGGGCGTCTCCGGCACTTCCCGGCCCTCCACGGCGGCGGCGCACTGCTCCAGCAGCCAGGGGTTTCCAAAGCAGCCCCGGCCGATCATCACCATGTCTGCCCCGGTGTAGGACAGGGCCCGCACGGCGTCCTTGGCGGAAAAAACGTCCCCGTTGGCCACTACTGGGATGGACACGGCCTGTTTGACCTCCCGGATATAGTCCCAGTTGGCGGTGCCGGAGTACATCTGGGTGCGGGTGCGGCCATGGACGGCCACAGCGGCTACCCCCACATCCTCCATGCGCCGGGCAAACTCCACACAGTTGATGGAGCCCTTGTCCCAGCCCAGGCGGAACTTGACGGTGACCGGCTTGCCTGCGGCCCCCCGTACCACGGCGGCGGCCACTCGGGCGGCCTTCTCCGGGTCCTTCATGAGGGCGGAGCCATCCCCGGACCCGGCGATTTTGGGTACGGGACAGCCCATGTTGATGTCGATGATATCCGCCCCGGACTGCTCCAGGGCCAGGGCAGCGCCCTTCTCCATGGCGGCCTCGTCGCTGCCGAAAATTTGTACCCCGCAGGGGTGCTCTCCCTCGCCCAGGGTGAGGAGGGAGGCGGTTTTTTTATCTCCATAGCACAGGGCCTTGGCGCTGACCATCTCGGTGACGGTGTAACAGCCGGACAGCTCCCGGCACACCGTGCGGAAGGCCACGTCGGTGACCCCCGCCATGGGAGCCAGCACGATTTTGGTGTTCAGTTCAACATTGCCTATTTTCACAAAGCGTTCTCCTTTGCTCATCAATGCCACCCATCATACCACAGATTGCACCACCGGGCAAGACAGGTTACGACCTCCTTCTTGACAATTGGGGGCTATAATGGCCCAAACTGGACGAATGCGAGGGATTCACTATGACGGGGAAAGAAGGAGCACTGGGCCGGGTTTGGTCGAAGGGGCGGCGGGAAATGCCGCTGAAGGCACGACTGGGAGAGTGCGCCATTGCGTTTTTGCTCACCGCTACCCTCACCGGGGCGGAATTTTTGGAGGGACATGCCTTCTTCGCGCTGGCCCTGGTGGCGGTGTGGGGGCCGGGCTGGGAGGGGGTGTGCGCCCTGCTGGGCGCCTCCCTGGGCTACCTGTGCTTTCTGGGGTTTGTGGGCGGACTGCGGTACATAGCCGCCTCCATGATGGTGTACGCCGTGGCCCTGGCCATGGGGGAGTTCCGCCTCTACCGGAAAAGCTGGTTTATGCCCCTGATGGCCGCCCTTCTCAATGGGGCGGTGGGGTTTGTCTACCAGTCCCCGATAGGGTGGGACCGAGCCACCGCCGCCTCCTATCTGGCCGAGCTGGCCCTCACGGCGGTGGTGGTGTACTGCTACCGCCAGGCCATGACGGTGCGCACCCAGAGCCACAGCGGCCCCTGGACCCCAGCCCAGACGGCAGGGGTGCTGGTACTGGGGGGCACGGTGATGATGACACTGGCCCGGGTGATGCTGGGCGGGGTGGTGTCCCTGGGCCGAGTGCTGTGTGTGCTGGCCGTGATGACCGCCGCCTGGAAGGGGGGCGTTGGGGTAGGCGCTGCCGCCGGTGTGGTGGCGGGAGTGGCCATGGACGCCGCCCAGGGCACCTTGCCCTACGGCACCCTCCTCTACGCCCTGCCCGGCCTGCTGGCCGGGGCCTGTTGGGAGCGAGGGCGGCTGGTGTGCGCCCTGGTGTATGTCTTGACCGGGGGAGTGTCCCTGGTGTGGATGGAGCCGGGGGACAACCTCCAGGCGGTAGGCCTGGAGATTGTGCTGGGCGCGGTGCTGTTCCTCCTCCAGCCGGAGGCGCTGGTCAACCGCCTGGGGGCAGTCCTCCGCCGGGAAGAGGGGGAGGACATGGGGCAGCTGGGGAGAGAGCTGGCTGCCCAGCAGCTGCGCCGCACTGCCACCGCCTTCCGGGCGGTGACCGGAGGCCTGCGGGAGGCCTTCACTCCGGTGGTTCCCAACGACCAGGACACCAGCCGGGTGTTTGACCGGGCAGCCGAAGAGGTGTGCGTCCGCTGCCGCCAGCGGGAGCGGTGCTGGCAGCAGGAGTACCAGGCTACCCGCACCGCCCTCTCCGACGCCATGACCCCCATGCTGGAGCGGGGGGAGGGGATACGGGAGGACTTCCCCCTCCATTTCTCCGGGCGGTGCACCCAATTTGACGCCTTTTTAGGGGCGGCCAACCGGGAGCTGCGCAGTCTGTTGGCCCGACGGCGGTATGACAGCCGGGTGCGGGAGAGCCGGGCGGCGGTGTGCGCCCAGTATGGGCAGCTGGCCCAGGTGTTGGACCGGGCGGCTGGGCGGCTGGACCAGCATCCCCCGGTGGACGCCCGCCGTCAGCGGCTCATGGCCCAGCGCATGAAGGCCCTGGGCATCCGGGGCAAGTGCTCGGTGACCCAGGACCCCAACGGCCATGTACACATCCAGCTGGAGGGCCCGGAGGTGGACCGGCTGGTGCAGGGGGGCGAGCTGGCAAAGCTGTCCACCCTGTTGGGCTGCCCCCTGCGCCAGGATACCGCTACTCCCAGGGGCCAGGTGGTGCTGGTGCAGCAGGAGCCCCTGGTGGCGGTGGCGGGTCTGGCGGCGGCGGACCGCAAGGGCCAGTCGGTGAGCGGAGACTGCGGGGCCTGGTTTAAGGACGAGGCCGGGCGGCTGAACTTCCTGCTCTGTGACGGCATGGGCAGCGGCCCCGCCGCCCGAGAGGACAGCAACTGCGCCTTGGGACTGCTGGAAAAATTCCTCCGGGCAGGGCTGGAGGTGGAGGCCGCTCTGGCCACCGTGGGGGAGGCACTGGCCCTGCGGGGGGAGGACCAGGGGGGATTTACCACCGTGGACCTCTTTCAGCTGGACCTGTTTTCCGGCCGCAGCGCCGTGTATAAGTTGGGAGCTGCACCCACCTATTTCCGCAAGCCCGGCGGGGTGGAGCGGGTGGTGGGACGGTCCATGCCTGCCGGGGTGGCCCCCGGCATGAAGGCGGATTCTTTTCCCCAACAGCTGGGGGCGGGAGACTGGGTGGTGCTGGTCAGCGACGGGGTGGTGAGCCCCCGGGAGGACGGCTGGCTGCGCCGCCTGTTGGCAGACTATGAGGGCACCTCACCCCAGGAGCTGGCCGCCCGCATCCTCCAGGAGAGCGGACAGCGGGAGGGCGAGGAGGACGACCGCACCGTGATGGTCATTCGCCTGGAGGTACGTCCTCGGGAAGAGGGGTGACCGGGTCCAGGGCCTGACCCAACCAGTTGGCGCACGCCTCCAGCTGTTCCAGGGGCAGCCCCGCATAGCCCACCACCACGGTGGAGGGAGGCGGGGGGACCTGGTGACAGTAGCGGCTGAGGGGGGAGACCCGGATGCCGCTGCGGGCGGCCCGCTGGACCATCTCTCCCTCGGTGAGGTGGGGGGCGGTGAGGAGAAAGTGCAGCCCTGCCCCCTCACCGGACAGGGACAGGTGGGGGAAGCGCCCCAAGGCCTGGGTGAGGATGGAGCATTTGCGGCGGTAGCGGTTGCCGGACCGGCGCAGATGGCGGCTGTACAGCCCCTGGACCAGGAACTGGCGCAGGGTCTCCTGCTCAAACCGGGAGACGGTGCAGGCGCTCTGGGGGAACACCTGGCGGTATCGGGCCAGCAGCTCCGGGGGCAAGATGAGGTAGGCCACACGGATGGCGGGGGCGATGGACCGGGAGAAGGTGCCCAGGTAGATGACCCGACCCCCGGCGTCCAGCCCCTGGAGGGCGGGAATGGGCCGGGAGGCATAGCGAAACTCGCTGTCGTAGTCGTCCTCCAGCACATACCGCCCCTCTCCCTGGGCGGCCCAGCGCAGCAGGCGGCTGCGCCGCTCCACGGGCATGGTTACCCCCAGGGGGAACTGGTGGGAGGGGGTGACATAGGCCAGCACCGCCTCGGACTGCTCTAGCTCCCTGGGACACATCCCCGAGGCATCCACCGGGATGGAGATGGGGCGGTGTCCGTGCCGCTCCACCGCCTGCCAGGCAGTGGGGTAGCCGGGGTCTTCCAGGGCCACGGCGCTGCCCTGGGGAAAGAGCTGGAGGAGGAGGGAGAGCAGGTAGTCCGTCCCCGCCCCCACCACGATCTGTTCCGGGGAGCAGCGTACGCCACGGTATTGGGCCAGCAGTCCCGCCAGGGCCACCCGCAGCGGTTCGTCCCCCTGGGGGTGCCCCGGCTGGAGCAGGCCGGGGTTTTGGTACACCGAATCCTTGTTGATGCGGGCCCAGGAAGAGAAGGGAAACACCGAGGTGTCCACCGCCGAGGTGGAGCAGTCATACCGCCACTGGGAGGGAGGCTCCGGAGGGGCGGGCAGGTCGGGGACAGACTGCACCGGCACGTCGTGGAGCTGGGCGGCCACATAGCCGCTGCGGGGCAGGCTCTTCACGTACCCCTCCGCCAGAAGGAGGGAGTAGGCCCCCTCCACGGTGCTCATGCTCACCCCCAGCATGGCGCACAGCCGCCGCTTGGAGGGCAGCTTCTTTCCAGGTCCCGGGCGGCCCTGTTGAATTTCCCGGGCCAGGTGCTGGTACAGCTGCAAATACAGGGGATGACCCGGGGCAAAGACGGGCATGTGAATAGGATATTCCATAGGCACCTCCAAACTGACCTGATAAAAAAGATAAAAACTGGCCATTTTCATGATGTCAGATGGGAGTATAATACCACTCAATAACAGCCGCCGTCAACGTGGGCGGCGGGAGAGGAGTGGAAGATTATGCGTCAAGAACACAAAAAGCTGCTGCGGCTGGTGATCACCGCCCTGCTGGTGGCGCTGGTGTTTTGCGGAAGTAAGATTGAAGTGGTGTTGCCTCTGAGTGTGGGGGGCTATTCCCGATTCCATCTGGGGAACATCATGTGCGCCCTCAGCGGTATCCTGCTGGGGCCTTGGTGGGGCGGACTGGCAGCCGGCCTGGGTTCGGCCCTGTATGACTGCACCAATGTGCTCTACATCACCGAGGCCCCCATCACCTTTGTCACCAAGGGCCTGTACGGGGTGATTGCCGGAGCGGTGTTTGTGGCGGTGTTCCGCCGCAGGGCCACCTATCCCGCCATGGCGGTGTCCACCGTGTGTGCGGCGGTGAGCTATATCATCATCTATCTGGCCAAGACCTTTTTCTACAACTCCATGCTGCTGGAGGGCATGAGTGCCTCTGCGGCGTGGGTGGCCACGGTGCTCAAGGTGCCCTCCTCCCTGTTCAACGGAGGTGTGGCCATCGTGCTGGCTCCTCTGCTGGCCTTTGCCGTGCTGCGGGCGCTGCGTATGGCCCGCCTGGACGAGGCGCTGAACCCATCAGAAAAGTAAAACGCACAAAGCCGCCGGGGTGTGGACCCCGGCGGCTTTGTGTGTTGTTTGAAAGAGAAAAGAGAGAGAGGGAGGATGTTCAATGAAAGCATATTCACTTCTTCCTGACACGCATATCATAGCAGAC
>NZ_NFKG01000047.1:0-10296 GCF_002160275.1 Pseudoflavonifractor sp. An187
CGCCCCAGCCAATCGCCCCGCCCCCAACAACAGCAGGTGGTTGGCCACGAAGTTGAGCAGCCACAGCAGGTCCACATACACCACGGTCACCGGCATCTCCCCCTTTGTCTGACGCCCTATGATTATATCCCCATCTCCCCTTCAAAAAAGGTCAAAGGGTGGAGTTCTTATGGCGTCATGACCAGGATCTTCCCCTCCATGATATTGGTTATTTTTGAAAATAATGGTTGACGCCACCAAAAAATTTTTTTACAATATAACCGAAAGGAAGTGAGTGAACTGCAAAAAACGTTCCGTCTCTGTTTTATTTCTCTTTTTCTCCTGTTTTCTCTCTCCCTGACCGCCCGCGCTGCACAATTGAATGTAACTCGATACAAGCAAGTAAAGTCGAATTGGTGTTGGGCTGCATGTGCTCAAATGATTGGATGATGAAATCAATGTAGACGAAATCCCCCTCATCATGCGCATGCAGTGGAACTCTGGCGGTGGACACGTGTTGGTGCTGTGTGGTGTCACAGGTGACAATTTGACCTTAATCGACCCTTGGGAAAATTGTGTAACGAGAAGCTACTCCTATGTCGCACTACTCAATGGAACATCCATTCAATCAGGAACTGGATACTACTCACACACATGGATGTCTTGCTAAAGTGCCACATAATAGAAAGGAGGTTTTGACGTATGGTACGAAAATGGTTTGTATGCCTGGTATCCCTTTGTATTCTGGCCGCCGCACTCCCCATTCACGCCCCCGCTGCGGCCACCTCACCCCCCTCAGACTTTTCCCAAGTCTGCCCAGATCCGTCCCAACTGGAGCAAGAGATTCTCTCCCATCTCACCGTGGCGTATGAGAACACGTTGCCCACCCTTTCCACTCCGGAGAGTGAGGAAGATGCAATCCCTACGTCCGTAGATTTTTCCACTGCCATTCCCGTCTACATTGACACCGAGTTGGAGAACCTGTCTTTGGTGCAGCAAGCCGATATTCAAGCTCATCTGGAGCAATGCGTCTCCGTCTGGGTCATTCCCATGCAGGTGGGCTCTCTGTACGCCACGGTAACACTGGCCAAAGGACTGCCACTCAATCCAGAAACTGCGCATCTCATGACCCCTGCGGAACAGACTTCTGTTCAGGAAAAAGAAGGCCTATGGACCGTGAGTGAAGTGGCCATGTACACCGATTTCACCCCATATTCCACCCAAATCTCCCAACTGGAACAGGCGGGAATCACCACGGAAGATGCGGTTTTGGTGGGTGGACTACCCGGCATTCGTATGCCTATGCTGTTGCTGTTTGAAGACGACATCGCCTCCTACTGGTATCCCATGGGAGACTATGGACCTTCCGAGGCGGAAGTCACTGGCTCCTATGTCCATCAGGCCAGGTTCCAAGGTGAATCTCTGCACCCCTTCTATGACTATGAAGCGGTCCTTTCCTATGCCAAGACCAATCAAACCTCCACCCAGACGGACAGCTCGGGTATGCCCAACGGCTCTACCAGCCAGGGCCCCACACTGGTGGATTTTGTCCCACTCTTGGTGGCAGGGGCATTCCTCATCGTTGTCCTTTTGGTAGCTTTATGGGTGCTCCGCCGTCGGAAGAAATAATTCACAAAACATGAACATGCCCGTGAGCGTGGGAATCACCCAGGCTCACGGGCATGTTTCGTAGTTACAGTTCTTGCAGGGCTCCCAGCAGGGTGTCCATCTCGGCATCGGTGCCAATGGAAATGCGCAGCCAGTTGGAAATAGCCGGGTTGGACCACCACCGTACCAGCACCCCACGCTCCCGCAGGCCGTCCAACAGGGCCTTCCCGGACTTGTCCGGATGGGAGACAAAGAGGAAGTTGGCCTGAGAGGGCAGTACCGTGTACCCCATCTCCAGCAGCCGTTGGGCGGTGCGCTCCCGGGTGGCCATTACCTTTTGACAGGTCTGTGTAAAGTAGTCCTCGTCCTCCACGGCAGCCGCCGCCCCCGCCTGGGCTAGGCGGTCCACGGTGTAGGAGTTGATGGAGTCTCGGACACAGCACAGGCCCTGGATGAGGTTCGGGTTTCCCATGGCCCAGCCCACCCGCAGCCCAGCCAGGGCTCGGGACTTGGAGGCGGTCTGGATGACCAGCAGGTTGGGATAGCGGTCAATGAGCCCCACCGAGCTCTCCCCGCCGAAGTCCACGTAGGCCTCGTCCACGATGACCACCACGTCCGGGTTGGCACGCAGCAGCTTCTCCACCACCTCCCGGGACACGCCCTGTCCGGTAGGGGCGTTGGGATTACACAGCACCACGCCGCCGTTTTTCCCCATCAGCTCCTCCACCGGGGTGGAGAAGTCCGGGTTCATGGGCACTTGGCGGCAAGTGAGGCCAAAGTAGTTGGTGTACACGGGATAAAAGCTGTAGGTGATCTGGGGAAAGACGATCTCTTTGTCCGGGTCAAAAAAGGCCTGGAAAGCAAAAGCCAGCACCTCATCCGAGCCGTTGGAGCAAAACACCTGGTCCGGGCTGAGCCCCTCCCGCCGGGCAATAGCACAGCGCAGCTCCAGGCACTCCGGGTCCGGGTAGAGGCGCAGCGTCTCCCCCGCTGCTCGGGTGATGGCCTCCACCACCTTGGGAGAGGGCGGGTAGGGGCACTCATTGGTGTTGAGCTTCACAAAGGTCTGGCCCTTGGGCTGCTCCCCCGGTACATAGGGCACCGCATCCACAATGCGGCGGCTCCAAAACTCTTTCATGCCTGTCCCTCCTCTCGTTTCACCCGCTTGATGGCCTTCTCTGCCTTGGCCCGGGGAATCATCATCTCCCGCTGGCAGCCCAGACAGCGCAGCTTAAAGTCCATTCCCACCCGCAGCACCTGCCAGTCCTTGCAGCCACAGGGGTGTTGCTTCTTCATCTCCAGCACGTCGCCGACCTGTATATCCATGGGCATGGGATGCCCCTCCTCTCATTGGTGTTTGATCTTGTCCCAGTAGGCCTTAGCGGCCTGCTCGGTCTTATTAGGGCCGTACTCATAGTACACCCGCCCCACCAGAGCGTCGGGCAGATACTGCTGCTTCACCCAGTGGTTGGGGAAGTCGTGGGGGTAGAGATACCCCTGCTCCCGCTCAAAGCCTGTGCCGTCGGCGTGGACATTTTGCAGGTGTCGGGGGAAGTCCCCGGTCTTGCCCGCCCGCACATCCGCCATGGCGGCATTGATGGCGTCATGGCCCGAGTTGGACTTGGGGGCGGTGGCCATGAGGATGGCGGCATCCGCCAGGGCTAGCCGGGCCTCCGGCAGCCCCAGCATGGTGGCCGCATCCACGCAGGCCTTGACAATGGGGATGACCTGGGGATAGGCCAGTCCCACATCCTCGCAGGCGATGACCATCAGCCGCCGACAGGCGGACAGCAGGTCCCCCGCCTCCAGCAGCCGGGCCAGATAGTGCACCGCCGCATCGGGGTCCGAGCCCCGGATGGACTTTTGCAGGGCGGACAGAATGTCGTAGTGCTGGTCTCCGTCCCGGTCATAGCGCATGGAGGAGCGCTGGGCCACCAGTTTGGCATCTGCCATGGTGATGGTCCGCACCCCGTCCGGGGTAGCGGCGGCATTCATGAGCACCTCCACCCCGTTGAGGGCCTTGCGCACGTCTCCCCCGCTGGCCTGGGCCAGGTACTCCTTCACCCCGTCCTCCCAGCAGCTCTCTCCGCCTAGCTCCTCGTCCATGAGCTTCACCGCCCGCTCCACCGCCGGGAGCAGGTCCTCCGGGGTGAGGGCCTTGAACTCAAAGACGGTGGACCGGGACAGGATGGCGTTGAAGATGGTGAAATAGGGGTTTTCCGTGGTAGAGGCAATAAGGGTGATCTTTCCCGTCTCGATATAGTCCAGAAGGGTCTGCTGCTGCTTTTTATTGAAGTACTGAATCTCGTCCAAATAGAGCAGCACCCCGTTGGGGGCCAGCAGCGTCCCCACCTGGTCCATCACCTCCCGCACGTCGGCCAGAGAGGCGGTGGTGGCGTTGAGGCGGCGCAGGGTGCGCCCGGACCGCTTGGCGATGATGTCCGCCACGGTGGTTTTCCCTGTACCCGAGGGGCCGTAGAACACCATATTGGGGATGTTGCCGCTGTCCACAATCCGGCGCAGCAGGCCGTTCTCCCCCAAGATATGTCGCTGACCCACCACGTGGTCCAAGGTCTGTGGCCGAATGCGATCTGCCAAGGGCTGATACATACCCCCTGCACCGTCCTTTCTTTTGTCAATTCTCTTGTGACATTTTAGCACACAAAAGCGGTTCCCGCAAGGGCGAAGGGGAACCCCTCACCTGCCCTTGCCCTGACACCGGGCCAGATGGGCAATGGCACAGGCGGCCCGGCGCACCTGCTGGGAGGTGTTGAACGCCGAGCAGCTCAGGCGCACCGTCCCAGTGTCCAGGGTGCCCGCCGTCTTGTGGGCCAGCGGGGCGCAGTGCAGCCCCGCCCGCATGGCGATACCCCGGCGGGCCAGCCAGCTTCCCACCTCTTCGCAGTCCATCCCCTCCACGGTGATGGAGCACACCCCCGTCTGGGTTCCCTTGGGGCCTCGGAATACTCGCACCCCAGGCACTTGCTCCAAACCGTCCATCAGCTGGCCGCTCAGACATTCCTCATAGGCACCGATGCGGTCCACGCCCTTGCACCGGACAAAGCGCAGTCCAGCCAACAATCCCGCCGCCCCAGAGACGTTCTGGGTACCCGCCTCCAGGCGGTCGGGGAGAACGTCCGGCATGGTCTGGTTTTGGGACTCGCTGCCCGTACCCCCGTACAGCAGCGGGGCAGGCTGCTCCTCTCCGCACAGCAACAGCCCGGTGCCCTGGGGCCCGTACAGTCCCTTGTGACCCGGCATGGCCACATAGGCCGCCCCCCACTCTGACAGGCGCACAGGCAGACACCCAGCGGACTGGGAGGCGTCCACAATCAGGGGCACTCCTCGCTCCCGGCACATCCGGGCCAGCTCACCTATGGGCATAATAAAGCCGAAGACATTGGAGACATGGGTGCAGACCACCACATCCACCCCCCGCCGCAACTCCTCCTCAAAGGCGGCCAGCATCCCCGCCTGGTCAAACACTGGGGCCTGGGCCACCCGGATGGTCAGGTCCCCCCGGGCACACAGAGGGCGGGTGACAGCGTTGTGCTCATAGCCGGAGATGAGCACGGTGTGCCCAGGGCGCACCAGGGCGTGGATGGCTAAATTCAGCGCATGGGTGGCGTTGTAGGTGAGCACCACCTGCTCTGGATTGGGTACATCGAAGAGCTGGGCCGCCGTCTCCCGCAGCGCGTAGAGGGTATCCGCTGCCCGCATCCCCGCCCCATGTCCGCCTCGGCCAGGGCTGGCCATATGTGTCATGGCCCATGCGGTGGCAGAGGGCACCGAGGCGGGCTTCTCCATGGTGGTGGCTGCGCTATCCAAGTAGATCATACCGATACCTCCTCATAGCTCCCGTCCTCCAGCTGCTGATAGATACCACGGGGGACAAGCTTTGCCTCCCGCATCAGCTCCACCGCCCGCTCCAGCCACCGCTGAGACACTTTGATGCAGTATGCGCACCCCGCCTGGGCAATGAGCCGGGGCGCTCGCACCAGATAGGCAGAAATGCCGGCCCGCTCCAGCAGCCGCACCCCACGCTGGGCATAGGTCAGGGAGCGGCATACAATCAGATCATATACCATATGGTATCATTTCCCTTCCCGTTGGATGGTCCGCTCCCACAAAAAAAGATACGGACGCTCTTGCACATCCTATGCACAAGAGCGTCCGCGTGATAGTCCAGGGGCCTGTTGCAAAATTGTGGTTTTGCAACAGGCCCTTCCATTTTATCAATCCCTCCGACTCGTCGGTGCGGACTTTGTATCCCTCGCCTCGCCCCTGAGAGGCGGGGCAAGTCTCGCTCACGCCGTCGCACCTCCTCTCCCCACCAAACCCGCTGGCGCTGGGCTTTGGCGGGGACCCCATAATACCGTGCCACCTCCCTTTGCACAAGGGAGGCTTTTCACCGGGAAAATTCTTTACATTTCTGCTTTACAGGAGAAACTTGCATGCAAGAAAATTCTTTCTGACTAGAGAACCCAGGCTAAAGACTTGGTAAACGCGAAATGTGACACAAGCAAAAAAACACCAAAACTGTACATTTGCAAAAAATCGAGTATGCCCTCAAACTCACAACAAACGTTCGTAAGAAGGCCTGCTATTATTACGCAACACACTTGTTATTGGCTTTTTCTGTAATTGTTGATATTTGTTAATATGGTTATGATTATAACTAAATCTAAAAACACCCAAAAAAACATATATTCAGAAATTCCTATCCCATCAATAACAAAAACAACCAACTCCAAAACCATAACAATAAACCATAATGCCACCTGCGTCAGTAATAAAATGAACCTAGCTTTCTTGCCCTCTGTGACTTTTTTCCTCCCCATAGTTCACCTACTCATCTAGTGCAAGTTTATAAATTCCCTTAAACCTTTAGATTAAAAAATTCAGTACTCCCCAAACAGCTGCACCCGAAATTCCAAGTGTTGCTGTAATACACCCGACAGCAGCTGCGGCTCCAGCCTTCCATGCGCCACGACTTCGTCATTGGCAAGGACGTGGACAAGCGCTCATAAAGCATAAGTTTACTAGGTTGCCTGCCTGATTAGAGTTAGGCTAGATGTTACAACTATGCTTATTTCCTCACAAATCGTGTGAATACAAAAACAAAAAAGAACGCTACTATTCCACTTGCTATTGATTGTACGAGTGTAGATGTCTCATTGAGAAAATAATGATTTACAATAAACAAAACCAATGTCATACACACAACAAGTAATGCAGCAAGTAGACCAGATTTAATCTTTTTATCACTCATTGCGAAGTCCTTTCTACCTATCCAATATATATATATACTTTTACTTGGCAAAAACGGAACATCAACAGAGAACTTAACTCCCGACGTAATGCGAGTACGAGATATTGATCCACCAATAATCCATCCGATTGCTGCACCAAGTATTCCACCTACAACGGGGCCCAGTTAACTAGCTAACGCTCCACCTGCTGGCCCAGCTATTGCCATACCTATTCCTGTGCATACAATAGTACATATTGCGCTAATGGTTATTTAAGCAAAAATGATAAAACGAGCACCGCAGTACTTAGAGCGCCTAACAAAAGCCAGACAAGCTACGGATAATGAGATATAATGCTAGTGGAGGTGAAAGGTATGACAAAGAAGCTAGTAAGAGATGAACTGTGGTCAATCGTGGAACACCTTCTTCCTCAGCATATACCTTCGCCCAAAGGCGGGCGTCCTCGTATCTCTGATCGAGCAGCTTTAACTGGAATCATCTTTGTGCTTAAAACAGGAATACCATGGGAAGAGCTCCCACAGGAGATGGGATGTGGAAGTGGTATGACCTGCTGGCGTAGGCTGCAAGAGTGGCAAAAAGCCGGTGTTTGGGAGAAAATTCATTGCAGTATTCTACAAACCCTGCACGATGCTCATAAAATCGACTGGACCAGAGTTTGCATTGACAGTTCTGTGATCCAGGCAAAAAGGGGGGCCAACTCACAGGACCCAACCCTGTAGATCGAGGCCGACCTGGAAGCAAACATCACGTCATAACGGACCGGAATGGTATTCCACTGGCGGTTGCCCTCACTGCTGCCAATAGGAATGACTGCAAAATGTTAACTCATATGTTGGATAACCTGCCCATTTTAAACACATTTCAGGGTGGACCTTCTTGCCACCCCAAAAAACTACATGCAGATAAGGCATATGATTACTCATTTTGCAGGCAGGCGTGTACGCTACGCAATATTATTCCACGAATTGCTAGACGCGGTGTAGAGAGTTCTTCTCATCTCGGAAAACACCGCTGGGTTGTTGAGCGCACTTTTGCCTGGCTCCATCGATATCGACGCTTACTCGTTCGTTATGAGCGGAGGGCAGATATCCATTCGGCCTTCCTTACCCTTGCGGTTGCTCTCATTGCCTTTAAGTTTTGTTAGGCACTCTTAGGCCCCCTTGTGTAAAGGGGGCTGGACCCGTAGGTGACTGGGGGATTGTCTGTCCATGTGGTTGGGCAATCGGTGTATTTTGCAACGGCCCTTCTTTGTTTATCGGTTCAGAAGTGCCACAGCGTGGGCGGCCATGCCCTCGCCGGAGCCGGTGAAGCCCAGCCCCTCCTCGGTGGTGGCCTTGACGTTGACGCAGTCCTCCTCCACCCCCAGCACCTGGGCGATGTTGCGCCGCATCTGGGGGATGTGGCTGGCCAGCTTGGGCCGCTGGGCCAGGATGGTGGCGTCCACGTTGCCCACGGTGTACCCCTTCTCGGTGAGCATATCCCGGACCCGGGCCAGCAGCACCATGCTGTCAATGCCCGCATAGGCGGGGTCGTTGTCCGGGAAGGCGTGGCCGATGTCCCACAGCCCAGCGGCGCCCAGCAGGGCGTCCATCACCGCATGTACCAGTACGTCCGCATCCGAGTGGCCCAACAGTCCCTTTTCCCAGGGAATGTCCACGCCCCCCAAAATGAGCTTGCGCCCCTCTACCAGACGGTGCACGTCGTATCCATGTCCCACTCGCATCATTGGTTCCATCCCTCCAGAATCACCCGGGCCACCGCCAGGTCCGCCGGGGTGGTCAATTTGATGTTGTTCCGGTCCCCCTCCACCAGGGACACCGGCATGCCCAGCCGCTCCACCGCCGAACAGTCGTCGGTGAGGGGGGCATTGTCCTGCAGCGCCTTCTCCAGGGCGCCCCGGATCAGGTCTGCGTCAAAAATCTGCGGGGTCTGTACCGCAAAGAGGGTGGACCGGTCCGGGGTGTGGTCCACCACCCCGTTCACCGCCACCTTGATGGTGTCCTGCACCGGGATGGCGGGGGCGGCGGCCCCCGTCTGGGCGGCCTTGTCCACTACACGCTCCATCACCTGGGAACTCACAAAGGGCCGAGCCCCGTCGTGGATACCAATGAGCTTGGCCTGAGGGGACACCTCGCCCACCCCCAGTTGGGCAGACTCCACCCGGGTGGCGCCGCCCCGTACCACTTTCGTCACTTTTGTGAGTGCCATCTCCCGGGCCAGGGCCGCCACAGGGCCCACCAGGTCCTCCCGGGTGACCACCACGATCTCCTCCACCCGGTCACTGGCCTCCAGGGCTGCCAGGGTGTGGGCCAGCACCGGCCGACCGTCCAGCTCCAGGAACATCTTATCCTGTCCCATGCGCTGGGAGGAGCCCGCCGCCACCACAACCATAGCACAGCCGGGGGCCTGTGGTCCCTTTCGTTTCCGTCCAAACAATGACATAGTTTCTCCTCCAGAGTTGAAAAACGCCGGGGAACTCCTCAGAGCATCACAAACCTCACGTCTATGAAAACAGTGCTGACCATTCTGCTCTGAAAAGCCCTCGGCAGAGTTTTCCCGCCTCTCGGCGGGGAAAAAATCATAATCAGTTTTTCCCGGGGACATGCGCATCGGGAAAAACACCGCTCAGTCCACCAGTGTGTCCTTGGGTCGTCCTCTGACCCAAGGATGCGCGCAGTGGACTGCATCTTCTCTCAAACATGCTGGCATGTTTGAGAAGCCCTTCGGCTCCTTTTTTATTTTATTGGTGCAGAACCTTGTTGACCCGCTCCTCCACTGCCTCATAGGGCATGCTCTGGGCCAACACCAGCTCGGAAATCAAAATCTGCTTGGCTGAGTGGAGCATCTTCCGCTCCCCGGTAGACAGCCCCTTCTGGGTCTCCCGGTACATCAGCCCCTTGACCACCTTAGCCACCTCCAGCAAATTTCCGCTTTTGATGCGCAGCATATTCTCCCGGTAACGTTGGTTCCAGTTGGACGTCATGTCCACCTGAATGTCCTCCATCTCCGAGAGAATATGGGTGGCCTCCTGACCGGACACCACGGGGCGGACGCCGATCTCGTCGCTGTGTTCTGTGGGAATCATGACCATCATGCTTCCCGTCGATAGTTTGAGCAAATAGTAGTCCTGAACCTTCCCAGCTACCTTCTTGCGCACAATGGAGTCAATGACTCCTGCCCCATGCATAGGATGTACCACCTTATCACCAATCTGATACACGATTCCACCTCCCAAATGTGTATAATATCACAAAGTTAGTATACCCCTTTTCCCAATGCAATGCAAGCGGGAGGAAAATATTTTCCCAGAAAAATACGCTCTGTTTACAATAGGAACCCCCCGGCATAGCCGGGGGTTCTTCATATGCGGGCAAAGCCCTTTGTTACTAGCCACGCCTCAAGGCGTTAGTACGGTCTGCCACTTGCGAAAGATTAG
>NZ_NFKG01000048.1:0-9821 GCF_002160275.1 Pseudoflavonifractor sp. An187
AGCCCTATCCCACCGCCTCCGCCCCGGCTCTCTCCCTGCAAAAGGGGGACAGCGTCCAGCACAAGGCCTTTGGACGGGGCCTGGTGCTGTCGGTGCAGAAGATGGGGGGCGACGCCCTGGTGGAGATCGCCTTCGACACCGTGGGCACCAAGCGGCTGATGCTGAAATCCGCCAGCCAGCACTTGACCAAAGTATAAGGAGGGTTTTCCCATGTTCCGCATGATTGGTTTTGACCTGGACGGCACCATTGCCGACACTCTGCCCCTGTGTATCCAGGCCTTCGGCCTGGCCCTGTCCCCCTACGCCGGGCACACCCTCAGCGAGGCGGAGATCACCGCCACCTTCGGCCTGGACGAGGTGGGCATCGCCAAGATTCTGGCGGGGGACCAGTGGGAGGCCGGGGTGGCCGACTACTGCCGGGAGTATGAGCGGCTCCACCCCCAGGTGGTGCCCGACCTGTTCCCCGGCATCCGGGAGCTTCTGCACACCTTAAAGGACCGGGGGATTCCCCTGGTGCTGGTGACAGGCAAGGGCACTCCCACCTGCACCATCTCCCTCAAACAGTTCGGCATTGCCGACGTGTTCGACGAGGTACTGTGCGGCTCGGATGTGGCCCCCAATAAAGTGGACCATCTGCGCTACTTGTTGGACAAATACCAGCTGACCCCGGAGGAGTTCTGCTACATCGGGGACACCGCCACCGACGTGGACTCCTGCGACCAGGTGGGGGTGACCTGCCTGTCGGCGGCCTGGCAGGACGGGGTCACCCAGGCCCTGGAACAGCGCAACCCCGGCAACGTGTTTGACCGGGTGGAGGCCTGCGGGGCGTATCTGCTGCGTAGCATCTGACCCTTTCCCCACAAGATACCAGGAGGAGGCGAACAGAAAACAAATGCAAAAGGAATCTATTGGAGATCTCCTAAAATACGGAGAACATATCTCCCTTGAGTGTAAAAAAGCGGAAGGCAGTCTCCCCAAGTCACTTTGGGAAACATATTCCGCCTTTGCAAATACAGTGGGAGGCACTATATTACTAGGAATTGAAGAGAATCCAAAAGTTAAAGATATTTCTCAGCGGTTTTGTATTGGTACAATCAAAAACCCAGACCAGCTTTTGAAAGATTTTTGGAATGCAGTAAATAGCGAAAAGGTCAGTTCAAATGTGCTTGTCTCCGCTGATGTCTCCGTAGAGCAGTACGACGGACAAACCATCATTCGTATCGATGTTCCTCAAGCCTCCTATCACCAACGCCCCGTATATATCAATGGGAATCCGTTAAAAGGAAGTTTTAAACGAAACCACGAAGGAGATTATCACTGCACCGAAGAAGAAGTAAAATCTATGCTCCGTGATGCCAGTGATACCGGAAACGATGGCGGTCTATTGGATGGGTATACCATGGACGACATCGACCTTGAAACGTTGAAGGCATATCGAATCGAATATGAGTTGCACAATCCAGACCATGTTTGGAACGGGATTGATAACAAATCTTTCTTGCGCAATTTAGGCGGCTATACGGTAGACCGCACAACAGGCAAAGAAGGCCTCACCACAGCTGGTCTGTTGATGTTTGGAACTGGTCTTGCGATTAGAGAGAGATTTGAAAATATTCGTATGGATTACTTGGATGAAAGCAATTTAACTCCGGAACGCAGATGGAATGATCGACTAACCTATGACGGTATGTGGGAAAATAACCTCTATAATTTTATCAAGAGGACAATGCCTAAATTGGTCAAGGATATTCGCAGACCATTTCAACTCATCGGAATGAGCCGTATTGATGACACTCCCGTCCATAAAGCAATTCGAGAAGCAGTTATTAACCTTGTCATTCACGCAGACTATCACATTACTGGTGTGCTGAAAATTGTAAAACGAGACGATGGTTTTCTCTTTTCCAATCCTGGAAACCTCAAGCTTTCTGTCTCATCTATTTATGAAGGTGGAAATTCCAGGGCCCGAAATCCCCATATTCAAACGATGCTTCGAATGATTGGCATGGGCGATAACATTGGCTCTGGATTTCCTACCATTCTCAATGCCTGGAACGAGGAAAACTGGCGAAAACCAGATTTAAGTGAAAATACAGAACTTCATATGGTGGAGCTGAAGTTATGGACCCTTTCCCTCATGCCTCAAGAATGTACCGAGTATTTACATCAACTCATGGGAAGTCTATATGATCGTTTGCCTCCTGAAGATCAGATCATTCTCTGCACCACCTATCTGGAAGGAGAAATCACAAACTCACGCATCCAAATACTGCTGAACATGCACAGTACCGATGTTGGAAAGCACCTGTATGAATTGGTTCAACGTAACATGCTTCTCGTGTCTCCCAATGGACGATGGACCACTTATCGTTTGAACGAAGAGTACAAAGCACAAGCTGAGCAGCTGAATCTATACGATATACCTCCCTCACAGCCTGATCTCATTGATACAGATCAATTGATCTATGAATTCATCTGTGAAAACGGCTTTATAACCACACAGCAAGTAGTGGCAATCACTAGAATTACAACGACCGCTGGCGCATCCATCGCCTTAAATCGGCTAATAAAAAAAGAGCTGGTGGAAAAAAAACGAAATGGTCGGCACATTTACTATGTGAAAGCCTAATTCCATTGTTCAACTAAATCAGTTAACCAATAATTAATCTATCCTATGGCAGTTAATCTATCAGTTGATGTATTCCTTTCCCTTTGCATCAAACAGTCCCATCCTGCACCTTCTTTCGCTGCGGGATAGGACTGTTTTCATATCATCATGCCATGGGCATTTGATCCGCCACCAGGGCATTTGAGTGGCCCATGGGTTGTCAATTGCCCCCACGCCCTCTATGATGGTATCACACACCACGAAAGAAAGGAGCGTTCCATGAAACTCACCATACAGCAAGACCCCGCACTGGCTGAGACAGAGGTGATCCTCCGCTGTCCTGTCCTGGACGCCCGGCTGGAGTCCCTCATTTCCCACATCCGGCAGTACAGCTTTGTGCTGGTGGGCTACCAGGAGCAGCGGGAGTTTCACCTGCCCCTGGAGAGCATCTACTATATGGACTCCACCGATGGAAAAACATTTCTCTACCAAAAAGCCCAGGTCTACCAGTGCCGGGAGACCTTGACGGCTTTGGAAGAGAAGCTAGGTCAAACCACCTTTGTGCGCATCAGCAAAAACTGCATCGTCAACACCGCATGTTTGCAGCACGTAGAACCCCACTTTAACCACCGATTGAAAGCGGTACTGAAAAATGGGGAACAGCTCATCATCACCCGCAACTACATCGACACCCTGCGCCGAAAACTGAGAGGAGGCAGTCTATCATGAAACAGTTTTTCTTCGCCCGCATTCCCTCTATCTGCATCTGCTTTACTGGGATTATGCTAAGTTCTCTGGTCATCAACCTGCTCTCTGGCTGGCCAGTCTCCCCCTTCCCCTTCCAGGTTCTGGGGTGGATTGTGGCCTGCCAGGGCATCGACTGGCTGCTGTCCTTTCTGGATTTCAAACATTGGCTGCACTACTGTGTGGTGGAGGGGGCCGTTCTCTACGCCGTCTCTCTGCCCGTGGCTCTGCTCTTTCGCTGGGCCTCTTGTACCTTTCCCAGCATTGCGGCCTATTCCCTCATTTTTCTGGCGGCGTACTTCTTTCTCACCTGGTATTTCCGCCGCCGCCAGCAGCTGTTGGCCCAGGAGCTCAACCAACTACTGCAAGAGCAGCAGAAGGACTCTGGGATGGAGTCATAACGTATCTGCCACCAAAAAAGCCCACCTTATCACAAGGGGGGCTTTGGACTGTCTTACCCTTCCAAAAGTTCTCCCAGCGAATGCACAAACCGATGGCAGCTGTGGGGCATCTCCGCCCAGCGGCTGGCATAGCAGGGGTCATACACCCCAATGGTGTGCATCCCGGCAGCCCGGGCGGTGGCGCAGTTAAAGGGGGAGTCGTCCAGCAAGGTGCACCCCTCCGGCTCCACCCCCAGGGTGTGGCCCAGGGCCTCAAAACACCGGGGGTCGTGCTTTTCCAGCCCCAGCTCCTCGGCGTACACCACGTGGGCAAAGTAGGGCTCCAGGCCGTGGCGCTCCAGGGCCAGCTGGCACAGCTTGGGGCGGCAGGCGGTAAACAGAGCCAGCGCTTCCCCCTGGCTGCGGTACTGCTCCAGCAGCTCTCGGGCCCCCGCCTTCAGCTCCACCAGATCCCGGTAGTGGTGAGCGGCCAGCTCCTCCCACTCACACATAATCTCCTGGGGTGTCAGGTCCAGATGGTAGTACTCCCGGGTATAGCTAGCGGCCGAGGGGAAGGTGGCCTTTGTCACCCGCTCCTCGTATTCCTTGGTCACCTGGCAGTGGTGACGGGCCAAAAATTCCAAATCCACCTCCACCCACAAGTCGTTGGAGTGGAGGAGGGTTCCGTCCAAATCAAAAATGATCATGGGTGTGAAAATCCTCTCTATCTTGCGTCGATGGTCTTTTTCTGCTATGATGGTTGGGTTCGCAACCTAGCCACGGCCTAAGGCCGTGTTGCTTGATTATATCACACCGTCCCCGCTCCCGTCCATGGGTGGGGAAGCGGGGAGAGAGAGAAGGCGTTTTATGGATATCTTATTGGTCATGTGTTTGGGCATCCTGGTGGGTCGGTTCCTGTTCCCCCAGAAGGCCAAGCGTTGGAACGAAGGGGCGTCCCTGCTGTGCACCCTGGTGCTCATCTTCTCCATGGGTGCCATGCTGGGTCGGAAAGAGGGATTTCTCCACCAACTGCTCACCCTGGGCGCTCAGAGCTTCCTCTTCTTCCTCATTCCCACCGTTTTGTCCATTGTGGTGGTGTACGCCCTCACCAAACGCTTTATGAAGCGCCCCAACCAGGATAAAAAGGAGGAAGAGGCATGATCGTCCTGTTCACCATCCTGGCTCTGCTCTTAGGGTTGGCCTACGGCCTGTCCGGGCTGGAACTGCCCCTGCTCACCTTTTTCAGCCAGCACACCGACCTGGTGCTCTATCTGCTGATGTTCACCGTGGGCATCAGCGTGGGGATGCACCGGGGCCTCTTCCGTAAAATCCGGGAGTACCACATCCGAATTTTCATCATCCCCTTTGGCATCATTCTGGGCTCCCTGGTGGGCGGTGTGGTATGCGCCGCCATCTTCCACCTTCCCCTGGGCCAGGGGGCGGCCATTGCCAGCGGCATGGGCTGGTACAGCCTGGCGGGCGCCACCATCAGCCAGATTGGCGGTTCTGAACTGGGCAGCGTGGCCTTTCTCAGCAACCTGATGCGGGAGATTTTCTCCTTCATCATCATCCCCGTGGTGGCCGTCAAGCTCAACTACTACACCTGCATCGCCCCCGCCGGGGCCACCAGCGAGGACACCACCCTCCCGGTGATGCTGAAATACACCAACGAGGAGACGGTGGTGCTGTCGGTGCTCAACGGCATCATCTGCTCCTTCTTCGTCCCCATCCTCATCTCCCTGTGTTTCACTACCCCATAAGCCGACACGCTTCTCAAAAATGCCAGCATTTTTGAGAGGAGTTGCAGCCCGCTGCATGCAGAATCGGGTCAAAGGGCGACCCGATTCCACACTTGCGGGCTGAGAAGTGTTTTTTCCGATGCACATGTCCCCGAAAAAAACGAATTTTAATTTATTTTCCCGCCCCCGGGCGGGAAAACTCTGCCGAGGGCTTTGGGAATGATGCAAAAAATATATTCTTCTTGCATACACATGAGTTTTTCGACAGTCTGCAACGATGCCGCACAGATTTGCTCTGTGCGGCATCGTTTTTATTTACAGTGTCGGTCCAGCCAGTCCAAGACATCGGCATAGACCTCCATGCGGTTTGTCTCGTTGAGAGTCTCGTGGCGGGCCCCAGGGTACAGCTTCAGCTCCAGGTCCCGGGTGCCGTGGTCCTTAAAATACCCGTACACACGGCGCACCCCCGCCCCGTTGGCTCCCACCGGGTCCTGATCTCCCGAAAAGAGGTAGATGGGGGTGTTGGGGTCCATGCGGGACAGAGCTTTTTCGCTGGAAATGTACCGCAAGCCCCCCAGCATGTCCCGGAACAGCCCCACCGAGGGGATAAACGAGCACAACGGATCTTGGAGGTAGGCGTCCACCATCCGCTCATCGCTGCACATCCAGTCCACCGTGGTGCGGTTGGGGCGAAACTGCCGATTATAGACCCCCAGGGACTGGCTGTACACCAGTTGGCTGACATAGGTGGGTCCTCGCAACCACCCCAGCACCGTGGACACCAGGCGGCCCGTGGCCACCAGCAGGGGGCTCTCCTGCCCGGTGCCCGAGAGGATGGCCCCATCCACCGTGCCGGGACAGCGGCACAGGTAGGTGCGGGTCAAAAAGGAGCCCATGGAGTGGCCCAACAGGATATAGGGGACGCCTGGGAACTTCTCTCCCATGAGCTGCCGGAAGGCACGCACGTTGTCCGTGGCCAGTGTCCAGCCGTTCCGGCGGCCAAAAAAGCCAAACTGTCCCGCCGCCTCCCCGGTCTTACCGTGGCCCAGGTGGTCCTCGCCGCACACCACATAGCCGTGGGCATTGAGGTAGCGGGCAAAGTGGTCATACCGCCCCATGTGCTCGGCAATGCCGTGGACAATCTGCACCACCCCCCGCACTTCTCCCTGGGGCCGCCACAGGTACCCGGCACATGGATGTTCCCCGTCCGAGGAGGGAAACCAAATCACTTCTGGCTGCTGCATGGAGTCACACTCCCTTCTCCCCCTTTTTGGGGGTCGGTTAGTCCAGCTTCATGTTATCCCCAGACAGCCCATCCTTTTTCAGCATGTTTTCCAGCACCTGCACGTCGGCGGCGATGTCCATGGCGTCGGAGCTGAACAGCTTATCCAGCTGCTTTTCAAAGCCCTCCACCACTTTGTCCATCATGCCCTCGATGCGCTGCTTGGCGGCGGTGATGTTCTCCCCCTCCACCCCCTGGGCGTCCAGGCGGGCATAGGAGCGGAGAATGTCCAGGGTGGTGGGCAGGTAGTAGTTGAGGAAGGTGCGCAGCTGCTCGGTGCGCTGGGGGTGGGTCTTCTGGTACTGCAAAATCTTGTGGGTGACCTCTTCAATGCGGTCAATCTTGGCGCTGATCACCGGGTCGGGAATCAGGTCGTTGATGAGGCGGATTTCCCGGAGAATCTCATCCTCCTGGGAGGGCTGCTGGTTCTTCTCCGGCTCCGGCTGGGGCTCCGGTTCCGGCTCGGGCTCGGTGTATCCCATCTCGGTGAGCATGAGTTTGCCCGCCTTCAAGTCCAGATATCCCGTGGGCAGCACGTGGGTGGCCAGCATCTTGCGCAAATCCCGAGTCAGGCGGCGCACCGACACGTCCATGGCCGCCGCCATGGGGGCCAGGCTCACCTGGCGATTGGCTCCGATGTAGGCCAGATAGTTGGTGTACCGCTCCATCCGGCCCCGCTGCTCCCGCCCGGTGAGGAGCATACCCAGGCCCACGCCAAAGCCCGCCAGCATGACAAACACGTTGACCAGCTCGTCAGCGAAAAAGAAGCCGTACCGCAGACTCTCCACAAAGGTGGCCAACTGAGCTATGGTGCCCAGAGCGAACATCCCGGCCATGATGCCGCCCACCACCATTTTCACGGTGCCGGGGGCAAAGCCCTTTCGTTTCACCGGCGTCTGACCACCAAAGGCCGCTCCCGCCTTTCCCTTGACAAATTCTGCGGCCTGTCTGGCCTGGAAGGCGTAGTTTTGGGCCTGCTGACGGGTCATATTCCGAAGCTTGCTCACAAGCCACACCACGGCGATGACCTGGGTGATGCCAAAGGGGAGAAGGAAGAGCACCACAATCCCCAGCCAATCCTCCCAGTCTCCGTCCCGTCTGGGCCGTTTGGGGTTGGGGTTATAGTGGTACCCGCCCCCCTGTCCATAGCTGTACGAACCATTCATACCTGAGATTCCTTTCCGTCCAGACGGCCCCTGCCGCCCGGTTGCTTGTCACCCACATTATATACATCTTTTCCTCCGGTGTAAATAGCCACCAAAAACGATGACAAATTGTAAATCTTTTTAACCGAATTGTTCTTGTACCAGCCACCGGTTGGTGTTACAATATCCCAAGGTGCAAGGGGATTCCATTCTGGTCAATTCCTGGCACCTCTTACAGATAACAACACATGGAGGAAGTTCTATGGAGCACGTTCGTTCCAAGAAAAAGCTCACGCCCCCCATCATCGCCGGGATTGTGGCCGGCGCTGCGGTGTTGGTGCTGGCGGGAGCCTATTGCGGGCTGTGCGCCTGGGTCAGCGGCAACGGCCGTTTGCTCCCCGGCACCATTGCCCAGAATCACACACAGACCGTCACCCTGGACCTGGGCGGACTGACCCAGGATGCCGCGGTGGAGTATATGACCAGTTCCATGAAGGAGCACCTGGACACCCTGGAGCTGACCCTGAACTACGGGGAGGACCAGAAGGTGACCATTTCCGGCTCTCTGCTGGATGTGGACCCCCAGGCCGCCGTGGAGTACGGCATGGAGGAAAAGAAGTCCCGGGGTTTCTTCTCCCTGGGCCTGGCCTGGCTGGGTGCGGGCAGCGACCCGGACCCCCTGTCCCTGTCCTCCTCCTCCTTCACACCCGAGGGAGAGAAGCAGGTGAAGGAGTACATCGACCAGATTGCCGAGGCCATGCACAAGGACCCGGTGGACTTCACCTACAAGCTGGAGGATCACTCTCTCAAGGTCACCATGGGCACCGACGGGGCCGAGGTGGACAAGGACGCCCTGCTGGAGCAGATCTCCAACGCCCTGGCCACCGGAGAGACCTCTCTGACTGTGGAGACCAAGCCCATTCCCTGCGCCGAGCTCACCGGGGAGATTCTCAGCGAACTGGTCTACCAGGAGCCCAAGGCCCCCACCCAGGACGCCAACGGCAACCTGACCCCCATGGTCATGGGCTGCTCCATCGACCCGGAAGAGGCCCAAGGCATCATCGAACAGACCAAGCCCGGGGAGACCTGTTCCATCCCCGTCACCATCACCCAGCCTAATTTGAGCCAGGCCGCCTCCCTGCTGTATCAGGACCTGCTGTCCAGCAACACCAGTTACCTGGACGGCGTGGCCAGCCGCTCCTATAACGTGGCTCTGGCCGCCTCCTCCTGCAACGGTAAAATCCTCATGCCCGGGGAGACCTTCTCCTACCTGGGCACCATCGGAGACCCCTCCCAGGCCAACGGCTACAAGTCCTCCACCGGCTACTCCAATGGCCAGACCGTCACCATGGACGGCGGCGGCGTGTGCCAGGTATCCTCTGCCATCTACTACTGCGCAGTGTACGCCAACCTGGATATCGTCCACCGGGCCAACCACGCCTTTACCGTAGGCTATGTGCCCGACGGCCTGGACGCCACCGTGTACTACCCCAGCCTGGACTTCAAGTTCCGCAACAACACCGACTTCCCCATCAAGCTGGTGTCCTATGTCTCCGGCGGTAAGCTCACCGTCCAAATCTACGGCACCAACCCCAGCGGCACCTATGTGAAGACCGAGCGGTACACCCGCTCCACCACCGAGTACACCACCGTCTATGAGGCGGACTCCTCCATTCCCCGTGGCACCACCAAGGTGAAGACCACCCCCTACACCGGCAAGGTGGTGGACGTGTACCGCTGCGTGTACGACGCCAACGGCAAGCTTCTCTCCCGCACCTTCGAGAACACCAGCCGCTACTCCAAGCGGGACAAGGTGATTCTCTACAACCCCGCCGACTCCGGCCCCTGGGGCGAGGGCACCGACGCCAACAAGCCGGACCCTACTCCGGCTCCTACGCCCAAGCCCACCCCCGCACCTACCCC
>NZ_NFKG01000049.1:0-7836 GCF_002160275.1 Pseudoflavonifractor sp. An187
GCAGTTGGCAGACCGCACTCTTATTGTATCAAAAGGAGTTTTTTCTTCATATGGAACGCTAAAGCTTTTTTTGAACTCCCCGGCACAGCCGGGGGTTTTCATTAGACAACCAAAAACGGGAGCGCCCCGAATGCAGCTGCATTCGGGGCGCTCCCGTTTGGTAGCTCTCTCTGCCCACTACCCCATCCTCGTCTTTTTACAAATGGACCTCAAAATAAAATAAACCACGGTATAGGTACCAGAAATCCACAATGAAACTCCCAGCGCAAACAGAAGCTCCATTAAGATTCCTTCCCAGCCATTGAACAAAAGATCCATGACACTCAGGGAAAGGAAGGTGGATACCAAAATAATCAGAGCAGACCAGAAGATCTCCTTTACCGTGAACTGGTACATCTGATAGAACAGCGCAAATGCTGGCCCGGCCAGGAACACTTCAAACATACTCACCCAATAGGCCACCACCAGCCACATCCAAATCCAATCGCAATCTTGCCCCACAAAACGCCCGGGCATGAGAACATATCCCACCAACAGAAACAGGAAAATAAAACCGTTATAAATCAAATATGCCCGCATATTCTTCAGCAGCTCCCGCATGGTCTCCCACTCCTTTCATGCGTTCACACCATACAGCATCAAATAATTGTCCCATCCCAACAGGCAAATGACAAGGAGCCCCACCAGTAGAAAGGCGGCAAGGGGAATCCATCGATATCTCTTCCCCAGCTTTGCGCACTCTTTGGTCAGAAATCCAAAGGTGGGGATGGTACAGCACGCCCAGAATACCATCCCAATCAGCGCCAGGAGCACATAGATATCCGCCTCGCTGCGTAGATCGTAGTCGTACCCTTTCCCATTTCCGGTCAGGAACATATACGTGAACCCTATCCATATAGGGGTGATGGCAGCCATGAGGCAGTGCCATAAAAAAGCGACAGTATCTAGGATCACTCTGCCTTTCCGCATATACCGTTCCCCCTTTCTATTTCTCTCCCATTGTACCAGACCCCATGGAAAATACAACTCCATCTGTCACCCTTCTCCCCGCTCCGGCATAGTCTGAAAACGGCGATGGCCAGAAAGGAGAGATTCCAATGCCTCCTACCGTAAATCCTGAGGTGCTGGGTGAGACCCAGACCTGCCCCGCCGTGGGCTATCAGTCCGCTTCCATCTGCGTGCCCGTCACCGTCACCCCCTTCGCCCAGACGGGTATCACCGCCACCAAGTGCTGCGGCACCCCGGTGGTCACTCCGGGCCGTGAGGTGTGCAACGGCATGAAGAACGGCTCCTGTGTGTTCACCATCACCCAGGACATCTGCGTGGCGGTGCCTGTGGAGTTCGGCGCTGTGGCCACCGTGGGCGACACCTACGTCAGCTGCAACGAGGTGTCCGACAACGACATCTGCACCGGCTGCGACCAGATGCCCCCGGTCACCCCTGAGATTCCTCAGGTTTAAACTTTCCCTCACAACGTTTTGGGGAGTGGACCATTCGTCCACTCCCCTTTTGGTTATTCCTTGGATTGTTCCAGTTCCTCCACCATCTGCGCCACCTCGTCCGGGGTGTGCAGGGCGTTGAGCATAGCCAGCAAGGCCTTGCTGTTCATGTGCTGGGGCAGCCCCAGGCGGTGGAGCAGCTTCTCCCGGCGTGCCGCCGAGTCCGGCCGCCCAGTGAGCCCCAGGGCAAACAGGTCCGCCGGGGTCAAGTCCCCCCGGGCCGGGGCGGGTCCGTCCCCATCCAATACCGTGGCCCCCGCCCGCAAAAGGGCCTGGCGCAGCACTTCCGGATTCATGCCCTCTACCCCCAGCTTGCCCTCCTTGCCGGCCTTGCGCTTGCGCCGCTCCTTGCCGTACACGTCGGGGATGTAGGCGTGTTTCACCTGCTCCTTGGGAATGGCCCCTTTCAGATAGTTACGGATGACAAATCCCGCCCCGTCGGAGTCGGTGAGGACGATGATGCCTTGGCGCTGGGCCAGACGGCGGATGAGCTCCAGCTTCTCCCCGTCCTTGAACACCCCAAACCCAGACGTCTCCAGAATAAGCCCGTCCACCACCTGGGACAGGCTGTTTTTATCGTAACGGCCCTCCACAATGATGGCCTCTTTGATTTTCAGCATTCAATCACCTTCCGTCCTGCGGACAATTCCATGAGCAGCTGGGTGAGAATCTCCCCCTCCGCCCCGTAGTTGATTTTCATCTGGAGGTCTGCCTCCGCACAGCGGCGCACCGCGTGACGGCACCACACCAGGGAGAACTTTCGGGCCGCATCCATGAGCTTGTCCCCCTGGAAGGAGTGCTTCATCCCCCACAGCTGCATAAAGTCGCTGCGGCTCTTTCCCGCGTCCAGATAGAGCCGGGCGGTGTAGAGCTGACGGAAATACTTGCCCATCACCGACAAAATCATGATGGGGGCCTCCTGGCTGTGGAGCAGATCGGCCAGCACGGCGGCGGCCTTGTCAAAGTCCCGGCGGGCCAGGGCATCCGTCATCTGGAACACCACTGCATCCACCTGGGGAATGGCCACGGCGTCCATGTCCTCTCTGGTCACCCGCTCCCCCGAGGCGTAGGCGCAGATTTTCTCCAGCTCGGTGGACAGGTTGGTCATGCTGTCCCCGCACAGGAAAATGAGGTACTGGGCGTCGGCACTGTCCACCCGGTGCCCCATGGCCTTGCACTTGCGCACAATCCAGTCGGTGAGGTCCCCGGTGGACTGGCGCTGGAAGTTCACCAGTGCCTCCGACTTTTTCAGATAGGTGCCCAGCTTGCTCCGCCCGTCCACCTTAAAGTTCAACAGGTCGTAGACAAACACCAGACAGCAGTAGTCGGGCAGGTCCTCAAACAGCTCCAGCAGCTGCTGCCGCCCCTTCTCCCCCTGGCCCATGAGGTCAAAATCGGTGACCAGCACCAGGGTGCGCTCACTCATCATGGGCAGGCAGTCCACCGCCTGGGCAATCCAGTCCACCGAGCAATCCTTGCCCTGGGCGGTGTGGAGGTTGAAGTCCTCCATGCCCTGGGGCAAAATGGCCTTTTTCAGCTCTCCCAGATAATATTCCCGCAAAAAGGTCTCGTCGCCGTAGAAGACATAGAGGTTTTTCAGCCCTCCCTGGCGCAGCGCCTTTTTCAGTTCCCGCATGGCGGTGTTGTCCGTTTGCTGTTTGGGCGGCATACCGCTTCCTCCTCATTATTTACCAAATTCCCACGTTCTCCCCCTGGACCACCACCGTCACCGTCCCCTCCTGGTCGGTGCGGTGGACCTCCACCCCGGAGCGGTGCAGCCGCTCCAAGGTCTCCGGGTCCGGGTGTCCATAGGAGTTGCCCTCTCCCACCGAGATGATGCCCAGCTCCGGCCGGGCCCAGCCCAAGAGCTCCATGCTGGTGGAGTCCGCCGAGCCGTGGTGTCCCACCATCAACAGCTCAATGTTGGGGATGACAAAGTATTTCACAATCATATGCTCCACATAGCTGTCTGCGTCTCCGGTGATCAGCACGTCAAAGTCCTCCACCGTGCACAGTACCGACAGCCCTTCCTCGTTGGTGGTGCCGCTGCCCAGGGGCGGGATGACCCGCAGCTCCATCTCGCCCAGGGTCAAGTCCACCTCATCCTCCACCCACTGGCAGGGGATACTCTTCTCTTCCAGCCAAGTCTCCAGCTGCTGGGCCTCCTCCTGGTCTTTGGCGGACACGGGGACGTATACCTCCCCCACTTCCACCCGGTCCAGCAGGCGCTCCACGCCGTTGAAGTGGTCCTTGTCCAAGTGGGTGAGCAGAAGCACGTCCACCTCGGTGCGCCCCACCGAGGCCAGATAGTCGGCGGACAGGTCCCCCGCTGAAGTGCTCTCACTCCCTCCGCAGTCCACCACCACGGTGTGGTCTCCGTGCATCAAGACGGTGGAGGCGCCCTGGCCCACATCCACCGCCCCCACCACCAAGTCAGACCGGGCCACGGTGAAGGCGGACAGCCCCACAGGCAGAGCCAGCAGTATCAGTAACCCCGCTCCGGTCCAAAGCACCTGAAGCAGAGCCACACCGCCCCACAGCAGCAGCCCAAATACCGCATAAGCTCCCACCAGCCAGATCACGTGGTAGATGTTCTTCATATCCAGCACCGCATAGGGGAATGTGCCCAACTTGTGCACCATCCACACGGTGTAGTGGCCCAACAGTCCCGCGCCCTGTCCCAACAGTGCCGCCACACCGGGCAGCCACAGCCCCAGAAGGCCCAGGACCAGGGCGCACATCATCAAAATCGACATGGCCCAGAGGGTCAGGATGTTGGCCACCGGCGCCACCAGAGACACCTGTCCGAAGACCACCCCCACCAGCGGCACCGTCAGCACCATAGCGCCCAGGGAGGCAGACACCGAGGCGCTGACCCACTGCCACGCTCTCCCCGCCACCTTCTTCCATCCACGCAGGATACGCTCCTCCAAACATCTGGTAAGGCCCCGGTAGATTCTAGGGGTGAGCAATAAAATCCCCGACACGGACAGAAAGGACAGCTGTAACCCCACCTGCGCCACGGAAAAGGGGTTTTGCACCATGAGCACCAGCAGAGACAGGGCCATAGCGGAGGGCGCATCCTGCTCCCGTCCCACCATAGGCACCACCAGCGCGGCTCCCTGCATCCACACCGCCCGAAAGGCGGAGGGAGTGCCCCCGGCCATCACCGCATAGAACACCAGCACCGGAATGAGGGCCACGGCGCAGCGGCGGCGGTTACGGCACAGCACCATCAGCACCCCCACCAGAAAGGAGACGTGGAGTCCGGACACCACCGCGGCGTGGGTCACACCCGACCGATTCATGTCGGTGTACAGCCCGTCGTCCAGGAAGTTCTTGTCGCCCAGAGACACCGCAATGGCCAACGGGGCGGCGACCTGGTCAAAGGCCACCTGGACGCCCTCTTTCATCCGCTGGGCCGCCCAGGCGGGCCAGCAGGAAATGGGCAGAACAGCGGGGCGCTCCACCGTGGGCGCCTGGTCACAGGTCCCCAGCAGAAACACCCCCTTGGCCGTATAATAGGTCACTTCTTCCCCATAGGTGAACGCGGTGTACTCCACCTGTCCCTCCACCTGGACATGGTCGCCCAATTGTACCGACTTCCAGCTCTCAGGCGCATAGAGAAGCAAGTCCGCCCCGGAGTCCAGGCGAAGGGTGAAGGCATAGCTTCCGGTGTCGGTGGCCTGGGGCTGGGCGATCACCGTGCCCGAGATGGTCTGCATCCCCTGGCAGTCCATGGCAGGGATACACACCAGAAAATAGTACACGCAAAACCAGCACAGTCCGGCCCCGCAGCCCAACACCACAGCCGTTCCCCGGCGGCACACCTGCCAGAGCACATAGCGCCACCGTCTGTTTGTGGTCATCTCCAGCCAGTCCTGTTTGTCCTTGGGCTGGGTCCGATGCCAGAGCACGAGAATCGGGAGGGCGGGGACGACCAGCCACAAAACCGGGACGTTCCCCATCATCAGCAGACACATAACCGCAAAGCCCCCTGCAAACCAGGTCAGCTTGCGCATGTCTGCCACCTCCCTTCTCTGTCTTTCCCCATTTTAACGGGTGCGCCCCTGCAAGTCAACCGCTCCCCCGGTTGCCCTGGGTGTGGGAATCTGATATAATGGCTTGCAACTGGACTTTACAGCAAGGATTTGATATAGATGCTCAATCAAAAACAGTGTTCTGAATTTGCCTCTCTGCGCCGGGCTGCTATCGCCCTGGACTACCCCAACCTGAACCCGGAGCAGCTCCAGGCCGTGCTCACCACCCAGGGCCCGCTGCTGCTGCTGGCAGGGGCTGGCTCGGGCAAGACCACGGTGCTCATCCACCGGGTGGCCAACCTCATCCGCTACGGCCGGGGCTCCGACTCCACCGAGGTGCCGGACTGGGCCACGGAAGAGGATTTGAACTTCCTGCGTAGCTATGTGGACCACCCCACTGAGGAAGGGCGGGAGTACGCCGCCCGGCTGTGTGAGCTGGACCCTGCGCCCCCCTGGACCATCCTGGCCATCACCTTCACCAACAAGGCCGCCGGAGAGCTGAAAGACCGCTTGGAACGGGTGCTAGGTCCCCAGGCCCTGGACATCTGGGCCTCCACCTTCCACTCCGCCTGTGTGCGCATCCTGCGCCGGGACATTGAGCGGCTGGGCTTCCCCTCCTCCTTCACCATCTACGACACCGACGACTCCATCCGGGTGGTGAAGGACTGCCTCAAGGAGCTAGGGCTAGACGAAAAGCTCTTCCCGCCCCGCTCGGTGCTGGGCACCATCTCCAAGGCCAAGGACCAGATGCAGTTGGCGGAAGATTTCCACAAAGAGGCCTATAAAAGTGGAGATTTCCGCCTGGAGCAGATTTCCCGCCTGTACACCCTCTACCAAAAGCGGCTGTGGGAGGCCGGGGCGCTGGACTTCGACGACATCATCTTCCACACCGTGCGCCTCTTGCAGCAGGAGGAGGACGTGCTGGCCTACTACCAAAACAAGTTCCGCTATGTGCTCATTGACGAGTACCAGGACACCAACCACATGCAGTATCTGCTGGCCTCTCTTCTGGCCGGGGGCCACAAAAACATCTGTGTGGTGGGCGACGACGACCAGTCCATCTACCGCTTCCGGGGCGCCACCATTGAGAACATTCTCTCCTTTGAGAGCCAGTACAAAAACGCCCAGTGCATCCGCCTGGAGCAGAACTACCGCTCCACCAAGACCATCCTGTCAGCGGCCAACCACGTCATCCGCCGCAACCAGGGCCGCAAGGGCAAGGAGCTGTGGACGGCGGGGGCAGAGGGGGACAAGGTCCATCTGTACACCGCCATGAACGAGAGCGACGAGGCCCAGTATGTGGCCAACACCATTTTGGAGCACTACCGCCAGGGCATGAAGTGGCGGGACCATGCGGTGCTCTACCGCATGAACGCCCAGTCCTATCAGCTGGAATTGGCCTTCAAGCGCACCGGTATTCCCTACCGGGTCATCGGGGGCACCCGCTTCTTTGACCGGGCGGAAGTGAAGGACATGCTGGCCTACCTGTGCGTGGTGGCCAATCCCCAGGACGATCTGCGCCTGGGCCGTATCATCAACGTCCCCGCCCGGGGCATCGGTGCCACCACCGTGGAACGGGCCCGGGCCATCGCCGCCCAGGAGGGGCTGTCCCTGTGGCAGGTGGTGAGCCAGCCCGAGCAGTACCCCGAGCTGCAAAAGGCTGGGGCCAAGCTGGGAGCCTTCACCGCCATCATTCGGGACCTACAGGCCCTCAGCGCCTCCATGGACCTGGCCGCCTTCTACGAGCTGGTGATGGAGCGCACCGGGTACGCCGCCATGCTGCAAGTGAAGCAGGACGTGGAAAACCGCACCCGGCTGGAGAACATCCGAGAGCTTCTGACCTCCATCAAGGGGTATATGGAAAACAGCGAGTCCCCCACCTTGGCGGGCTTCCTGGACGAGATCGCCCTGTACACGGACTTGGACAACCACGACCCCAACGAGGACGCCGTGGTGATGATGACCATGCACTCGGCCAAGGGCCTGGAGTTCCCCGTGGTGTTTGTGGTGGGCATGGAAGAGGGCATCTTCCCCGGTATGCGCTGCATTGGCGACGAGGAGGAGATGGAAGAGGAGCGGCGGCTGTGCTACGTGGCTCTGACCCGGGCCAAGGAGCAGCTGTACCTCACCTGTGCCAGCATGCGCATGCTCTACGGCCGCACCAGCGCCAACCGCCCCTCCCGTTTCGCCGGGGAGATTCCCCCCGAGCTGTTGGAGCAGAGCGGGCGCAGCTATCAGGAACACTCCCGGCCCTGGGAGAGCGGCAGCAGCTTTGTCCCCTCCCCCCAGGCCCGGCC